>JAUPKT010000437.1 GCA_030837305.1 Thermodesulfobacteriota bacterium | reverse complement strand
GTGGACGCCTCAATTGTCTCGTATCCCGCTTTTTGCAAAATTCGGCATGTGCCGTGAAGGACGGTTGGGCTATCATCTACAACGAGTATCAGATTCTTTTCTCTCATTGCATTTTTCTCTCATATTAGCGTAAATTCCATCCGTTATATCTCTTAGACACTTTCAATCCAACATGCCTGGCAATCGAAGATACAATTGCAGGCATTTCCTTACAATTGGTAACGCCAAGTTTGCGGCTCACATGAAACAGTTGGTTGAACCGCACACAGGCCACTGGCTTATTGGCTGTATCTACTGAGGCCTTTACGAGATGGTATGGCAATAACTCAATCCGCATCCAACAAATCACGAATCGTAGTCAAGAGTTGTCTCATGTTATACGGTTTCTGGACGAATCCCTTTTCTCCGCCGGCCATGGCGCCACTACCCGATCCACTCTCAGAATAACCACTCGCTATAATTACCTTTGCTTTGGGATTAACCCGGAGAATCTTTTCCAGGCACTTCCTGCCATCCATTTCGGGCATGATCAGGTCCAGAATGACCAGTGATATACTCCCAACCTCTAGTTGATATATCTCTAGGGCCTCTATTCCATTACCGGCCGTGATGACCTTATAGCCGAACTCGTTTAGAAGTCCTACGCCTAGTTCTCTGATAGCGTCATCGTCTTCGACCAAAAGAATCGTCTCCGTCCCACCTGGAATTGGTTTCTCAGTTGTTGGGGTCTCAGGATTTCTATCTTTCTCGATGGCGGGAAAATAAATCTTGAATGTGGTCCCGATACCGGGCTCGCTATAACAAGTTATGTGGCCGCCATGCTGTTTCACAATACCGTACACCGTGGCCAGCCCGAGGCCGGTGCCTTTGCCGACTTCCTTGGAGGTGAAGAACGGTTCAAAGATGTGGGTCAGTGTTTGCTTGTCCATTCCATGACCGGAGTCCGACACGGTAAGTGACGCATAGGGGCCGGGTTCTACCTCCAGATGAACAGCGCAGTAATCCTTGTCCAACTCCACGTTGGCCGTTTCAATGGTTAACGTCCCCCCGTCCGGCATTGCGTCCCTTGAGTTCACCCCAAGGTTCATAATAACCTGACCTATTTGAGACGGATCTGCCCGGACAGTTTCCAGAGCGCCGCTGAGACGCAAATCAATCTTGATAGTCTTGGGAATGGAGTGAGACAGTAGTTTCTGCACCTGAACTATCTCATGATTCATATCAACAGGACGAAACTCCGGCTGAACCTTTCTGCTAAACATCAGAAGGCTCTTGACGAGATCTGCGCCACGCTTGCCCGAATCATATATCCTTTGGAGATGATCAAGTTCAGGGTCTCCCTGTTTCTTCCCCCGTAGAAGAAGCTCCGAATATCCCATTACCGCTTGAAGCAGGTTATTAAAATCGTGGGCTATACCTCCTGCTAGATTGCCTATTGCCTCCATCTTCTGGGCTTGAAGAAGTTGCCTCTGCAACTGGACTTCCCTTGAAACATCCCTTTTTACTCCAACAAAATTGATAATATTCCCCAAAGCGTCCCTAACGGGGGTTATCGTGACGTCCTCTTCGTACGGGGCGCCGTCCTTACGTCGCTTGACCAAACGACCTCCCCAGCTTTCTCCTCTAACTAACGTCTCTTGAATGCTCTGGATAGTGGATGAGTCGTATTCTTCACTCCTAAACAGGCTCGGCTTCTCCCCTCGAACCTCCTCCTTACTATATCCTGTGATGCGCTCGAAAGCAGGGTTGACATATTCGATATTTCCCTGAGCGTCTGTGATGAAGATTGCGTCGGAAGCCTGTTCGATGGCTGTGAAAAGACGTTTTTGGGCTAGTTCATGTCGCTTTCGGTTGGTAATGTCCCTGTTGCTGACCCTCCTGCCTGATGGTCGTCCTGCTTGATCATAAACCGGCTGGCAAACATGACCAATCCACCGTGTTGCGCCATCTCGACGGACAATGCGAAAATCCTTCGCATCCACTGTATGAACGGCTATTGTCCTGACGCTATGATAGTGGTCCATCATGGCAGCGCAATCATCCGGATGGATAATTCGATTCATTAAATCTGGATCGTCAACAAATTCTTGCGCTGTATAACCCGTTATGCGTTCGCAAGAAGGTGAAACGTATAGGAAATTGCCTTCGGCGTTTACCCAATACTCCCAGTCATGGGTGAAATCGGCGACGGTTCGATAACGGATCTCTTGTTCTAGTAGAATTTCCTGCGCCTTCTTGTTCTCGGTGACGTCATGGTGAAGCCACAAGCGGCCATAGCGTTTCCCATCAATGAAAATGGGAATGGAATCTCTCGTTAAGATTCGGCCGTTGTTTAAGGTGATATCTTCACCCTTTACGGGGAGTCCTTGAGCTACAAGCGCTTGTATACGATTGATGGCCTTGTCTGGTTCAGGAAAAGAGTTTTGGATTATTTGAATTATTTCAGTCGGCGTAAGCCCTTGCAGTTTGGTCGGAGGATCTTGAATATCGAATAAATCGCAGAACGCCTGGTTGATAAAATCTACTCGGCCTTCCTCAGAGGCAACAAGCACCCCCGTATACATGCTTGAAAGAATCGCATGGTAGCGCTGGACAGTAGTATGCAATAACTTATCCGCAAGTTTACGCTCGGTGATATCCCTGACAATGTTCAGAACATGCTCTACTCCATTAAGCAAGATTATAGAGGCTGAAAGAAGTCCGTACCGCATCTCCCCGGTCTTAGTACGAAAAAGAACTTCAAAATTGTCAACTTTGTCTCTGGTTTTTAGAATTTCTATTAATTTATTCCTGTCTTCAAGGTTGGCCCATACATTTAGTTCCAGCGAGGTTTTGCCTATAACTTCCTCTCTGTCATAGCCTATGACTCGCTTGAAGCCTTCATTAATTGAAACATACATGCCGTCAATAAGCCTGGAAATTGCTATGGCGTCGGGGCTCGAGAAAAACGCTTTCCTAAATTTATCCTCACTTTCCCTAAGAGCTTGTTCCGCTGAAACACGCGACTCCTGATCGAGAAAAAGAAGGCAGATCAGCCAGGTGGCCGCTGGATAAATCAACAGAACCGGCACGGCTATGTGTTCAAGGGTCTCAAGCATAGCTTCTCTAGGAAGCGTCAGCGTTAGTGAGAGCATCCCCACATGGACCAACATACCGAATGCAAACAGGTATAAATTTCGAGTCAATCCTGGATGCCGTCGACGGAGATAATAGAATCCCACTCCAAGTCCGGCAGATTCCAGAATTACACTCACGCCCATAATCATCCCAGGACCACCAAACCATATTCGATATGCAGCGCTTATTAGAGCAGCCATACCCGCTGTGACAGGACCGCCAAACAACCCGGCGACACTGAGAACTATCGAACGCCCATCAAAGATGAGCCCAGGCATAAGATGAACTGGCGTCATCATGCCTACCAACGCAACACAGCCAAATAGAAAACCGGAGAAGATTTGAGGAGTATGGGTGTAATTATTCCAACGACGTATTATCTGGCCGTGAATTACGACAAGAGACACCAGGAGACCTACATTCTGAACTAGTTCCAGGTAGAACAATTTGATTCTCCTTATACTGTGTCACAGTGAAGTCGTTGTCATTGGGCTTTTGTGGTCATTGTTCCAATTCCTTTTATTTTTCATCAATAATCTTACGGATCTTTTCAAGAAGGCGCCCCGTGTCAAACGGCTTCAAAATAAAATCTCTGGCCCCGGCCTCTTCCAATTCCTGAGTCATCCCCCGTTTGCTATATCCGGTTAGAACAAGTACTTTGACGTTGGGGTCCATGTTCCGTAAAATTTCAAGGCACCTCATGCCTCCCATTTCAGGCATTATCAGATCTAGGAGAACAAGTCGGATTTTGTCCCGGTGTTTTTCATAAATCTTTATAGCTTCTTTAGCGTTTGAAGCTGTAATTACATTGTAATTGGCTCCATTAAGCTGGAGTGCGCCCATTTCAAGGATCTCAGGGGCGTCGTCAACCATTAGTATCGTTTCACCTTGACCCTTGGGTGGTTCTTTATTCTCAGAGTATTGTTCTTCAGGGGCTTCCTCAACAGCCGGAAAATAGATCTTGAACGCAGTGCCTACTGATGGTTTGCTTTCACAAATAATCCTAGCGGCATGCTGTTCCACTATTCCATAAACGACTGCAAGCCCAAGCCCTGTTCCTTTGCCCTTTTCCTTGGTGGTGAAGAATGGTTCAAAAATGCGCCTTACGGTTTCTTCGTTCATGCCGGTACCAGTATCTGTCACAGACAGCAGTACGTAGCGGCCAGGCTTTGTGCCAGGGTGAAAACTACAGAAGTTCTCATCCAAAAGTGTGTTTTGCGTTTGAATGGTTAGCCTGCCACCATCCTGCATGGCGTCGGCCGCGTTTATCGCAAGGTTCATCAATATCTGCTCTATCTGAGTCGAGTCACCATTGATCGATGGCAGATCGTCGGCTGTCACAACATCTATCTTGATCATTTTGGGAATAGTTCGGGACAGCAACGACTCAGTTTGCTCGACAAGTTTGTTAAGATTTAACGGTTCGAGCTGGACGCTGGTTTTTCTACTGAACACCAACATTCCTTTGACCAATTCAGCGCCGCTCGTGGCTGCCTTTCGAATTCTGTCGAGATCAGTCAGCAGTTTCTCGGGGAGGTCTTTATTGAATTCTATCAATTCCAGGGAACCCAACACCACCTGGAGCATATTTCTGAAATCGTGGGCAAATCCCCCTGCAAGGGTCCCTATGGCCTCCATCTTTTGGGCCTGAAAAAGCTGTTTTTGAAGCTCAATCTGTTGGGTCACGTCATGTTGTACCACTACGAAGTTAGTGAGGTTCCCAGACTTATCGTAAATTGGTGAGATCGTGGCGTCCTCATGGTAGTCAGTCCCATCTTTTTTTCTGTTGATAAACCTCCCTGACCATGCTTTTCCAACACCAATAGTGTCCCAAATTTGTTCATAAAAATTGCCGTGATGAAAATCACTGTTGAGAACATTCGGCGTCTCTCCGATGAGTTCATCGCGACAATGTCCGCTGAGTATCTCCTGAGCCGGGTTGACGTACTGAATTATCCCGTTGGCGTCAGTGATGATGACAGCCTCGGCAGCCTGATCAATAGCTGTGGATAGCAGTTTCTCTTGTTCCTCCACCCGTTTGCGCTCTTTGATATCACGAACAACCCCTGCGGCGTGCCAGTGACCACCCATCTGGAAACTGGAAAGGGAAAGTTCTATCGGGAACTCCTCTCCATCCTTTCTACGAGCCACAAGCTCCGTAGTCTTTCCTATTGCGTTTCCTCGGCCAGACACAATGAAGTCTTTGAAAGCAGAACGGTAAGCGGCGTGATATTCTGGAGGAGCCAACAGTTCATGGACATCTTTCCCCATTACCTCGGAAGAGTTGTAACCGAAGATTCGTTCCGCTGCCGAGTTCCAAAAAGACATTTCCCCTTTGTCATCAATTAGGATGATCGCATCAAAGACAGAACTTGCGATAGATCTAAATCTCCGCTCTGATTCTCGAGTATCCTCTTCCGCCTTCTTGCGGTCAGAGATATCCTGGAAGGTGCCGGTGATCCTTAATGCTCTTCCGCCTGTATCCCTTTCCATAATCTTTCCCCGAGCTAAGACCCATCTATATTCTCCCGATTTGGCCCTAACTCGGTACTCTGACTCGTAAGAATCCGTATGACCGGCCAGATGATCTTCTAATGCGCTTAGGCTGTGCTGTATGTCGTCCGGGTGGAGCAAGGTTTGCCAAAAGTCGAGTGTGGGTTCGACCTCGTCCAATCGGTATCCAACGATATTTGCCGCCCGTTCGTTTACGACTGCGCTCCCCCTGACCATATCCAGATCCCAGAAGCCCAGGTCCGCTCCTTTCAACACAAGATCCAGTCTTTCCTGAGTGTTTTTTGAGGCCTCCGCAGCTGTAATTCTTGCGGTTTCGTCACTGTAAACCGCCACGATTTCTCCTGAAGGCAGTTTGTAGACGTAATTGTCTCTCCAGCCCTGTATCCTGTTGTCCTTGTATTCCGTAGTCGGATAACGCTCTGCGTTACCGGTTCTCCAAACCCGCTGGAATACATCGAAGAGGCCAAATTCTCTAACCCTTGGGAAAACCTCGAGCACGCTTCTGCCGATGACTTGGCTCCGTGAAATTTGTTCGATTTCTTCGGCTGCTTTGTTGAAATCCAGGAAGACGAAGTCCTCACCATCTTTCTTGGCCCGGAAAATGGCAACCCCATCACCCATAGCCTCGCATAAGGATCTGAAGCGTTCTTCGCTCAAGAGCAGCGCATTTTCCAGAAGTTTGCTCTGGGTGATGTCGCTGACCGCAGTACGGATCACATGGCCACCGCTATCCTCCCCTTGCGGTTCAGCGGAGGCATTGATAAGGATGCTTTCGAGACGGGCGTAAAATGATGAACCGTCTTGGCTTTTGAGGGTAAGAACACAAGAATGTTTCTCCTCATGACCCACCACGGCAAGGACATGCTGATCCCACTGTTCAAGGCTCTCCGGAACGACAAAGTGTCCAAAACCCCGTCCAAGTAACTTTGGACGGGGCATCCCGAGTAGCGTGGCCCCTGTCAGGTTGACATCTTTGATGATCCCCTTATGGTTCAGAGTAAAGTATGCGACAGGAGCGAAATCATAAAGGTC
>JAUPKT010000436.1 GCA_030837305.1 Thermodesulfobacteriota bacterium | reverse complement strand
GAGAGGGCAGCCAAAGTCTGGAAGATGGACCTGAACGCCACAAAAAAAAATCTGGACCAATTGGCCGACAGAGCCATCCTTGTGGACATTGAAGACGACGGAAACTGGGTCTACTGTTTGCCCCCGCCCATGGCAGGCTTTTTTGAGTTTTCCATGATGAGGGTCCGCACTGATGTAGATCAAACAGTCCTCAGTGAGCTTTTCTATCAATACATCAACACTGAAGAAGATTTCATTAAAGCTCTCATTCTTGACGGAGAAACTCCGCTTGGCAGAGTTTTCGTGCAAGAGAGAGCGCTGTCCGACGAAAACGCCCTGCACGTCCTGGACTATGAAAGAGCCACAGAGGTGATCTGCACGGCAAAGCATATCGGCATCAGTATGTGCTATTGTCGCCATAAAATGGGCCATCTTGAGAGAGCCTGTGAAGCTCCTCTGGACATTTGTATGACGTTCAATAACTCTGCTGCCTCGCTGATCAGGCATGATTTTGCCCGGCCGGTCACTGCATCGGAATGCCTCGATCTGCTCCATCGTGCTCAGGAAAACAACTTGGTGCAATTCGGGGAGAACGTCCGGCAGAGAGTGAATTTCATCTGCAATTGTTGTGGGTGCTGTTGTGAGGCGCTCCTGGCAATCCAAAAGCTCGGATTGGTCCGCCCTATCCACTCAAATTTCATTGCCCGAATTCAGAAGGACAGGTGTCTCGATTGCGGAAACTGCATTGACGTTTGTCCCATCAAGGCAATTCAGCTCCATGAGGGACAAAACAAATTGGAAGGAACAGGGAATCAAATCGTTATTGACGAAACCATGTGTTTGGGATGCGGAGTCTGTGTAGTCAATTGTCCCTCTGGGGCCCTGCATCTGGATTCCCGGCCTGAAAGGGTAATTACACCTGTGGATACCGTGCACAGGACCGTGGTCATGGCAATTGAACGTGGGACTCTCCAGCATCTCATCTTTGACAATCAGGTATTGCAAAGCCATCGACTCTTGGCCGCAGTCTTGGGCGCTATCCTCAAACTTCCGCCCATCAAGAGAGTCATGGCAAGCAAACAACTCAAATCACGGTATCTCGAAGCCCTGCTGCGGTCAGACCCCACGAAATGATTAGTCCCATTTCACCCGCTCGGAATGATGAGAGGTCCCCCATTTGGGTTGGCTTGATCAAGTATCTCATCCAGCGCATCGGCAAGGGCCTGAAGGTCATGGGGCTTGTGAATGAAACCCGCAGGAAGCACTTTCCCAAAGCGTCTCAGCGCCTCCTCTTCTCCATACCCACTGGCAAGGAGAACCTTTACGTCCGGCTTTATCCGTCTCAGTTCCTCAAATACCTCTCCACCTCCCTTCTTCGGCATCGAGAGATCCAATAAGACGCAGGTGATTTCCTGATCATGATCTCGAAAGATCTCAACAGCCTCCTGCCCGTCACAGGCCGTCAAAACTGAATATCCCAGGTACTCCAACCTCTTCACGGACAGGTCTCTTACCCACTCTTCATCATCCACGACAAAAATGACCCCTTTGGAAGGTGCGGCTGACTGATCCGGTTCATTGTTTCGACCATAGTCGCCTTGGGCAAACTCCTCCCTTGCCTTGTCTGTGACTGGAAAGAGAACGCGCACCGTCGTCCCGACGCCTATATTGCTGTCCACCATGATTGCCCCACGATGCGCAGTCACTATTCCATATACGGCAGCCAAGCCAAGACCTCTCCCGGTGAACTTCGTAGTGAAAAAAGGTTCGAAGAGCCGTTCCATGGTTTCCGAATCCATGCCGCAGCCCGTGTCGGTCACGTCAAGAAAAACGAACAACCCCGGAGTAGGCTTGTCATCCAAGAGACTGCCGCGCAAATATTCTTTCTCGCAATTCACAAATCCTGTCTTGATGCCAATTGTTCCCTGTTCATCTCCGAGTGACTCCATGGCGTTTGCCGCCAGGTTCATGACCACCTGTTTAATTTGAGCGTGGTCTCCAGAGATTGGAGGCAGGAAGTCAGAGAGGAAAACGTCCACACTCGCTCTGCTTGGAACCAAGGACTTTATGAAAGTGAGATTGGCCTCTATGATGTCATTCAGGTTTTGGTCTTCCGGGACAAACATGGTACTGCCGGTATAGGCAAGCATTTGGCCCGAGACCCTCGCAGCCCGTTCGCCGGCCTCATAGGCTCGCTTGAGTCCCACGCGGGCGGGAGAAGCGTCCGGCAGTTGCATCAGTGCCAGCTCCACATTGCCCAAAACGGCTTGCAACAAATTGTTGAAATTGTGCGCAATACCTGCAGCCATCATTCCCAGACTTTCCAGCTTCTGCGACTGAAGCAACCTGCGCTCCAGCTCAAGACGTTTCTCTTCTTCCAACTTAAGCTTAGTTATGTCACGAATTGCCTCGATAGCGCCCACCACCCGACCTTCATCGTCGTACAGCGGGGCTGCCGTATTCCATAACCAGGTCCTACCCCTCCCATGAAATTCAGGGAAATAGGTCTCGGAGACCAGGCGGTCTCCTTCATGCCCCACGTAGAGGTATTGAGACGCGACGTCTTCGCCCCTATTGATCACAAGATCAATCATCACGGGACGACGGCGGCCATAGAAGGGAATAGCGTATTCGTAATCTCCTTTGCCGACCACATCAGAGGCATTCACCCCCGTTAGATCGCTAATTGCACGGTTCCATGCTATGAGCGTGCCGTTTGCGTCTATGACCATCGTGGCATCCGGGAGAAACTCTATGATTTGGGCTAAACGCCGTTCGCTGTCCCGAAGTATCTTTTCACTTTTCTTTGCCTCAGTGATGTCTCGCAAGGACTCTATGGCTCCGGAAGGACGTCCTTCCATATCGTACAAGACACGGGCCGTGCCGGACAGAAAAATACCGCCTTTCATTCCGGGATGATAAGACTCGGAACGAAAGACACCATCATCAAGCCGCTTCAGTGATATGTACTGAGACAGACAACTCTCATCTCCAAAAAGGGCAAGGTCGATCAAGGCGGGCCTTCGTTCACCGTAAAAGGGCAGGGAGTGCTCTGAGTTCCCCTCCCCGATCATTTCTTCTGCCCTCACACCCGTCAATTCCTCCAGGGCTCGGTTCCAGGCCGTCACTCGACCTTGATCATCTACCACCCAAGTGGGGTCAGGCAATGAATTTATGATTTGGTTCACATGATGAAGAGATCGGCTCAATTCCCGTCCTGCAAATACCCGAGACGAAATGTCGTTCAGGATTATTACCGTACCAGAGAATTTTTGACTCACGTCGAGCATTTTCTTGAGCCTTACTTCGAAATAACGCTCCCCATCATGAGCATCTAAAGCTTTCTCAAATACCGACTCCCTCTCTGAGCCTTCTAGAAAAGTCTTGAGTTCCCGTTCGAGCCAATCCACTGAATTCACTCGGGAGCCATTGCCATAATAATAACCGCCAGGGGTCTGGGAAACCTCAAACAACAAAGCAGCAGCATGATTCATGTTGTCGATGAGGTTGTTTTCATTGAGAAGCACTACTGGGTTGGCCAAACTCTCAAACAGCGTGAGGTACTTGTTTTTCTCGGTGACAAGGATCAGGTTTGTCACCTGCATTTCCTCGACGACTGATTCCGTCGAGGGTGCGCTCCATTCCACTGTGAAACCTAATTCCACTCGATCGAAAAAACGATTGATGAAAAGTCTCGCCCATTCCTCGTCGTCCTTGTCGAAACCGGCCTGGAGGATGAGGTCCACATAGCTTTGACGATAGTATTTCATGAGGCCCAAGAACATGGCCAACGTCACACCCCGGGATCTGTGCCTCTGTGCCTCAAGAATCCCGAAAGAGGCTATTGGGTCGATGGTAAAATCTTCGTCAGGGCCTATCTCCGGAGGTTCATCGTAGACGTGGAGCGCCTCCAAAAGGGGTTCCGACAAACCCGCAATGGATGTCCTCCAAGCCTCAACCAGCGTGGATGTATACTTTGTGTAGTCCCTCTGTTTCGCATAGGCGAGGACCCGATGCATCAACCAAGACTCGTGCCCGAGGATGAGATTCCGTAATACAGCTTTATCCATGTCATCCTCTCCAGGGTAACCCTCGTCGTCCAGTGGAGACGAATTTAACGGCACGATTCATAAGCGTTTCCACTATTACACTAACTTTTCCTTATAGAATTGTGGGTATAACTTCTTCGCACAGGTGGGACAAATTCCGTGACTGAAATCAGCGTCTGTCCGATCCCTTACGTATGCCTCCATCGGAACCCAGTCGCCACGATCGTCTCGTATCTTCTTACAATTAGCACAAATGGGTAAAATTCCTTGCAAGGTTTTCACTTCAGCCAGGGCCTTCTCCAGTTTTTCCAAATTTCCCCTCACAGCAGCTTCCGCCAACTGCAAGTCTCTGTTGGAACGTTCAGCGTTCAGCATAATAAAGGAGACGGTAATGACGATTTGCAAGACCATGAGAGATATGAAAAAACCGGCCTCCACAGGCGATACCATCATGAGCTGAAAGTCGGGAACCGTGAAACCCCATATCGCTCTGGCCATCAACACCGTACTTGCCAAAGCCATCTCCGTGCCGATAATCAAATAGAACAGGGATTTTGTCTTGGGATAATCACTGAAAACAAGGGCAGAGGTTAAAAGATGGGGAACGGAAAATGCCAATGAGGTGAAGAAAGAGCGCCACGCGGCTGAGTCCGACGTATAGAAAGTAACAACCGACATGAGGGCGCTCACGGCCGGCACGGCATACCAGCCCCGGGATATTTCCGAAAGGTCAAGAAAACGCCTCATTCCGTCAAGATAGAAAACCGCAGACAGGGGTACGGCAACATTTACCAAGACTATGGAAAGCGAAACAGGCACGATGCCCCGGAGAACCATCATGAGATAGCCGAATGCAATGAGACTTCCTCCAAAGGTCCAATGACCAAACCCGGGGAACGTTTTGTGGCTGGCGTAAAAGAAAGCCATGGTGAGGGCGAGGAAACTACTGAGCACGGTCGCGGTTATGACCAAGAGGACCATGAATTGCCTCCAAGAATACTCAAGGAAGTTTGTCACAACCATGCCTTTGAGGCAAGGTTCTTGTCCGGAATTTGATATCTGTTTTCAACTTCTATAAGGTGACATGTCTTTCATGGAGGAGGCATAGTGGCTGGATCCCGCAAGGTGGTTATCGTTGTGGACGTGCAGGCTGACTTCACTCAACAACATATTGGAGCGCTTCCTGTGCCTGGTACCGACCAAGGCTATCTTGACGACGTGCTGGCTGCGACACGGGCCTATGTGCAAGATGGCACCCCTGTTATCTGCACCCGCGATTATCATCCTGAATCCCACATATCGTTTTCTTCGAGTCATCGAGGGAAAAACCCTTTTGATAGCATTCTCGTAGGAGCGGTTGAACAAACGCTTTGGCCTCCTCATTGTGTTCAAATGACTCCTGGTGCGCAGATCCTAATACCTCAGGAGTTCGTTACATGCATTATTGACAAAGGTACACATCCTCAATGGGACAGCTACTCGGCGTTTCAAGACGACGGGGGACAGGACACTGGTCTACAAGAACTGCTGGCTGAATTAGGCGCTCAAGAGTTGATCATATATGGTCTTGCAACGGATTATTGTGTGAAGATGACTGCTCTCCATGCGTTGGAGAGGGGCTACCATGTAAGAATTCGCACTGATTTGTGTAGAGGTGTGACCCCAGAAGGCGCCGCGGACTCATTAGAACAGTTGAAAAGGGCAGGGGCCGTGCTCGAGTGAAGAAGAATCCCTGGCCTCCCATAGAGGACTTCGTCAACGACCGATTTATCACGTCTCAGTAGCTTCTAGGGTCCAGGCCGAACTGTTCGGCGAGTGGTCTCAATTCGGATTCTCGTCTGTGGAGGTTTTGTCTTGCATGGCGTCCCACGTGTGTCTGCTACTGGG
>JAUPKT010000435.1 GCA_030837305.1 Thermodesulfobacteriota bacterium | reverse complement strand
TGATCGACCGGATTTAACCATGAGTCTCTCCGCAGATAACGCTCATAGGTCTTGGTCTAATAAGCTTAACCCAGTCATGGCGATCACGAGAAAAAAAATCAGGGTTAAGGGATCAGCGACCGGCCTTTTGAAATTGGCCCCAAAACTTAAAAAAGTGGCGGCGCTTTACGTTGGAACACTGAAAGATCTCGGTTGGGAGAGTAAAATAATCCCCTGATTCTTCTCAGAGGCAAGGCCATGAAAGGAAATACCGGATATTTTCTAAGAGTTGACCTTTCTGAAGGCTCGATCGTCACTCTAGATCCTCCTTTTGATTATTACCGAAAGTTCATCGGAGGCGCAGGTCTTGCCGCAAAATTGTTCTCCGAATATGGAAATCTCGAGGCTGACCCACTTGCTCGGGATTCGTTACTTATTTTTGCTCTGGGCCCTTTTGCCGGTCTGAGGCTTTCGGGCGCAAGTCGTTTTTCTGTTGCGGCACGTTCACCGTTAACTGGTCATTGGGCCGATTCGTCTTGTGGAGGCAACTTTGCGCCTGAATTAAGATATGCAGGGTTTGACGGGATCTTGATTTCAGGAATGGCCCCTGCCGCCTCCGTGCTTGTTATAACGGACAGTCAAACCACGATTGAACCATGCCCCGAACTTTGGGGACTAGGGGTTGAAAAGACAACGGCTCTGCTTAAGGAGCGATTTGGAAGGTCTTACAAGACCCTGTCGATCGGTCCGGCGGGGGAAAACTTGGTCAAATTCGCGTGCATCATGCACGATTCGCACGACGCATTTGGCAGGGCCGGTTTTGGCGCAGTCATGGGCTCAAAGAATTTGAAGGCAATAGTTGTAAAATCCACAGAAAAGAATTTCCTGGTCGACGATCCTAGCGCATGCCGAAACCTCGTGAACGATTTGAACAACCGAGTTAAAGAATCGGTTACAGCTAGTGTTCTGAGAGAAAATGGGACAGCAGCCAACCTAGAGGGTGGAGTCCATCTAGGCGATGTCCCGATAAGAAACTTTACTTCCAACTTTTGGGAAGAGATGGCTGAAGAGCTTGCCGGATCGTCCCTTTCCGAAAAATACCTGAAAAGACGTTCCAACTGCGCTTTCTGCAATGTTGCGTGCAAGAGAATAGTAGAAATTGATGATGGACCATTTGCTATACCCAAGGGCCCCGGGCCTGAATACGAAACCATTGTCGCCTTTGGTTCCCTGCTGGGATCAATGGATCTCGCCGCCACGTGTAAGGCGGGCCGCATATGCAATGACATGGGGATGGACACCATATCTTGCGGAGCTACCATCGCATGGGCTATCGAAGCGTTCCTGAAGGGGGATATTGGCCCTGCTGATTGCAATGGTTTGAATCTCGACTGGGGTGACATGGATACCGTGATAAATGATGTGTTGCCCTCAATAGCTCTAAAAGAAGGCGCCTTGGGCAAAATGCTTTCAGAGGGATCCGTAGCCTCTGCAAAGAGAATAGGCGCAAAAACAACTGAATATACCGTCCACGCCAAGGGCTTGGAAGTCCCGATGCATGATCCTCGTGGAGGTGGACATGGCTTGGCGTTGACTTACGCCACCGGACACAGGGGGGCGTGTCACGTTGCAACCCCAATGCTGTTCATGGAAATGGGGGCGTGTTATTACCCTGAAATTGGATTTGATTACGAATTGGATCCTCTTTCATCTGAAAACAAGCCTGAAGCTGCCGTCATAGCCTTTATTATTGGCTCTCTGGAAAACAGTTCGTGCATGTGCCAATTTGCTGATCGGGAAATTACAATCCCGGAATGGGTTGATTTGTTCAACGTCGTCGCTGGCCTGAATTGGACTATCGAGGACATGATGCGTACAGGCAGGCGAATTTTTTATCTTCAGAGGTTGCTGAACTCGAAATATGGCATTACAGCGGCTGATGACCAGATTTCTTCACGTCTCTTGACTCCTGCGGTCGATGGAGCTCCAGAGGGCATAGAAGTTGAATTCGAAAAGATGAAAACCAGATTTTATGAACTCATGGATTTGGATCTAGCTACAGGTCTACCATCAGAGAAAACTTTGCGGGATTATGATCTCGAAGCTGAATACAAAATTATTTTGAGGGATTGATTCTTGCAAATTTTCTTGGAGCCAATAGGGTTTGTCAGGAATAGCTTGAGTCCCCGGCTTGTTGAGATGAAAGAAGGCTCCACGGTAGGAACCTTGATTAAATCGCTAAATCTCCCTTTCAAATTAAACGTGATCGCCATAGTCGAAGGCAAGAGAGTATCCATGGATGAACCTGTCAGGGATGGTTCATGCATTAAAATAGTTTCCTTAACTCTAGGGGGGTAGAGACGCTTACAAGCTTGCGGGTGATCGGCGTTGGTCCACTTGTTAATATAGGCGATTACACAGGATTTTTCTCCAGCCATAAGACCAGACTCAGCACTGTCCATATCTGCCTGTTATTGTCCTTCACTCCATTAAGATGTTCATCCAGAAGGGCACGGCAGTATTTGGCGTTAATCAACCCTGACCGGCCTAACCGCTTCTCTGAAAACACCTCGCTTATGAAGGGTCGAAGTTCATTCTTTATCCAAAAAGGCAATGGAGGAGTAAAACCTCTTTTCTTCCCCTTTCGAATTGATGGTGGCAATAGCGACTTGACGGCATTTCTGAGGAGACTCTTGGTTTGGAATCCCTTGCATTTCACGCCGGGAGGTATAACGGACATCCTCTCAACCAATTCGTGATCCAGAAAGGGAACCCTTGCCTCCAAAGAATTTGCCATGGTCATCCTATCGACTTTTGTGAGATTGTCATCTAGAAGAAATGTC
>JAUPKT010000434.1 GCA_030837305.1 Thermodesulfobacteriota bacterium | reverse complement strand
AGATCTTGGAAACACCTATGAAGGATCATGTGGTGCCGGAACACAGGGACAAAATCCAAGATCTCCTTTCCCTGTCTCCCGAGTCTATATGGGATGAAGAAATCGCTCTCTTGGACTCAAATGGAAACAAGAAATTTACCCGAATCAGGTGCAAAGGTTCGTTTACGGACGACCGTAACCTCTTGGAAATCGAAGGGGTTATGCGGGATAGGACCCAGCATAAGTCACTTGAGGAGGAGCTGAAAGCTTCTAAGTCCGCTCTGATAGATAAAATTAAGATCATTGACGACCTCTATGAACACATTGTTCAGTCAGGAAAGTGCAAGGCCATAGAAGAACATACAGCCGAGGTAGCTCATGAGTTGAGGCAGCCCCTAGCCATCGTCGGAGGTTTTGCTCGAAGGCTGGAGAGGCATCTTGATTCAGGCCAAAAGCAAGACGAGGAGCGCCAAAAGCAGTACTTAGGCATCATTATTACCGAAATACAGCGACTGGAAAAGATCCTCGATCGACTCATCGACTTTACCAAGAGAACCGCGATTACGAAGAGAAATGTAGATCCCAATGACCTGATCGAATACATCTTAGGGATGACCCAAGCGAGAGTCGCTGAAAAAGGACTCGAAATAGACATAACCCTTGGCAACGAGATAGGAGAAATCCCCTTGGATCCTGGGAGATTTCAACAATTAGTCCTTAATTTGATTTCAAATGCCATTGAGGCATCGCCTCCGGGAGGAACAATATATGTTGCCACCGGCGTTTCCATACCTAGTGACAAAGCTTTAAAAGCCGGTCAGTTTGGTGGCCTCGGATTTTTTGAGATGAAGATAAGAAATAATGGGCCGGTTATCCCCCCTGAGGCTCTGCAAAACGTATTCAATCCCTTTTTTACGACAAAGCAGCATGGTACCGGTTTAGGCCTCACCGTTTGCAAAAAAATAGTCGAGGACCATCTTGGGTCAATTTCGGTGAAGTCAGACGGCAACGGTACCGTTTTTACGATATGGTTGCCGCTCACGGACATTGACCATGCCTCACAACAGTGATGTACGTCCTGCAACTGGTTCGGCGGCGAAAAAACGCCTGGCTCAGATCTAATGTCTTTGACTCCGATTGATTTCCTCGCTAAACTGAAAATCTACAGTTGGGCATGTGTGGTAGTCTTCAACGCGGCAAGAACAGCTTCTTGCTAAAGCCTTTCAGATGAATCCAAAAGATGGAGGAAACAAACATGAGAGGAAGAATCGTTTTTCTGGCGGCAGTTTGCCTTGCGGCTATTGGGATTTTGTTTTTTTGGTCAGTCCCTTCACAGGCCGATGCCGTAAAACTTACGTACAGCAATTTTTTCCCGGCAACCCATGTGCAGAGTAAGTTGGCGGAAGCATGGGCCAAAGAAGTGGAAAAACGAACGGAAGGCAAGGTAAAAGTTGAATACTATCCCGGCCAGACCCTTACCAAGGCTGATCAAATCTATGATGGCGTCGTGAACGGTATCTCTGATGTTGGTTTTTCCGTGTTAGGCTACACGCGAGGACGGTTTCCTCTCATGGAAGTCGTTGACTTGCCTCTCGGGTACAAGAATGGAGTTGAGGCTACCAACGTGGCTAATGCTGTCTTTAATAAGTTTAAGGATCAAGTGCTCAATGACACCGTTGTTATGTACCTCCATGCCCACGGCCCCGGCTTGGTTCATACGAAGGGAAAGGCCGTCAAGAAACTTGAAGACATGAAAGGACTCAAGATTAGGAGCCATGGCACCAGCCAGAAGGTGGTCAAGGCACTGGGAGGCACTCCAGTGGCTCAGCCCATGCCGGAAACCTACCAATCCCTCCAGAAGGGAGTAGTAGACGGAGCTGTGTACCCCTTGGAATCCAACAAGGGTTGGAAATTGGGCGAAGTAATCGATTTTTGTACACTGGATTTTCCCGCTGCATATACAACAACCTTTTTTGTAACCATGAATAAGGATAAGTGGAATGCTTTGCCTGACGATGTGAAGGCCGTCATAAAGAAGATCAACGAAGAATGGATCCCTCAACATGCCAAAGCGTGGGATGAAAGCGACCAGGAGGGCCTGGCTTTTCTCAAGGAAAAGAAAAAAGAGATAATCGAGCTTGATGCCCAAGAAGGGAAGCGTTGGGCTGATGCGGTTCAACCGGTTCTTTCAGAGTTCGTTGATGACATGGGAAAAAAGAATCTTCCAGGTAAGGAAGCCCTTGATACCGCCCAAAACGCACTAAAAGAATCAAGAAAGTAAAAAAGGTATTCTCGCATACGTGTGACGTGCCCGGCTATTCTCCCAAGCGGGCACGTTTCGGCTCAACCATTCTTCAATCATCCCTCTGCGGTGAAAAAAATGAACTTTTTTTCGAGTAGTCTCAACTGGTTCACAAAGTTGCTCAGGCTGTTAGGCGCCTGCGCTCTTGTTGCCATGATGCTCGTAACGTGCCTCGACGTTGTACTCAGAGCGTTTGGACATCCCGTAGTCTGGGCAGTCGACATGACACAATTCTTCGCAGTAATAGTTCTGGCTTGCGCTCTCCCGGTCACTCAAGTGGAGAGAGGTCACGTGGGTGTAGACTTGTTGGTCTTGAAAATGACCCCAAGAAATCAGGCTCTGATGGACTCTTTGACCTCTTTCGTGAGCACGGTCCTTTTTGCGGTCGTCTCCTGGCAGATGTGGATTTATGCCCGAGAACTTTCCACAAAGGGCGAAGTGTCCATGACCGTGCAAATTCCCAAAGCACCTTTCATATATCTGGTTTCAGTCTGTTTTGCTCTGCTGTCCCTTGTACTTCTCAGTGATCTCGTTCAGAATATCCGAAAGGCGGTAAAAGAATGAGTGCGGCAACAATAGGCATCATTGGAATTGTTGTCCTGGTGGCAATCTTCTTCACACGAATGCCGGTAGCCTACGTCATGACTCTCGTGGGATTTCTTGGCTTCAGCTATGTCATTTCGTTGAATTCAGGTCTGAAGCTCATCGCCAGAGACATCTATGACATTTTTTCGTCATACGGCCTCACGGTTATCCCGATGTTCGTTTTGATGGGTCAGCTTGCTTTCAATGCGGGTATCGGAAGAAAACTCTATGATTGCGCCTATGCTTTTTTCGGAAGCATCCGTGGCGGTCTGGCTATGGCGACAGTGGCTGCATGCTGCGCATTTGGAACGGTTTCCGGGTCCAGCCCCGGCACTGCTGCTACCTTTGCCGTGGTCGGGCTGCCGGAGATGAAACGGTATAATTACGGGAATCGACTCGCCTCGGGCTGTGTAGCCTCGGGAGGCAGCTTGGGAATGCTCATGCCCCCAAGCGTCGTAATGATCGTGTATGGCATTCTAACTGAACAGTCCATCGGCAAGTTGTTTGTTGCGGGCATTCTGCCGGCACTTTTTATCTCAGCGCTTTTCGTAATAGCAATAGCAATTTATTGCGCTATGAGCCCAAAGGAAGGACCCGCAGGAGAAAGCTTTACTTGGGGAGCACGATTTAGGTCACTTGCTAATTTGGGCGACACCTTGGCCATATTCGCGGTGGTGATGGGGGGCTTATTCGCCGGCTGGTTCACCCCCGGGGAAGCAGGGGCAGTGGGGGCATTTTCTGTTTTGGTTGCTGCTTTGCTCCGACGCTCTCTATCCTGGAGCGGGTTTATAAAATCCTGCTATGAGACCCTCCGCACTTCATGCATGGTATTGCTGTTGGTGGCTGGCGCCGTCTTGTTCGGTCACTTTCTGGCGGTAACTCGGATTCCATTCGAGCTGGCGTCATGGGTGGCCGGTTTGCAGCTCCCGGGATGGGCTATCATACTGGTCATAGTCTTCGTTTATCTTATCGGCGGATGTTTCATCGATGCCTTGGCCCTTATCATGCTTACGATACCCATATTCTACCCCGTAGTGATGAACCTTGGTTATGATCCTATCTGGTTCGGCGTCATCATCGTGTTGGTCACCCAGATGGGGGTCATTACTCCACCCGTGGGCATCAATGTTTACGTGGTGAACGGCATCGACAAGTCCATACCTCTGGAGGATATTTTCGTCGGGTCTATGCCTTTTCTGGTAGCCCTTATAGTCGGAACCATTATATTGGTTATTTTCCCCCAAACGGTAGTGTGGTTACCCAATCTTATGTACTAGCTTTCCGACATGCGTGAACCAAGAGCCTGTGGCTTGATGCCCCTGGGCGC
This sequence comes from Thermodesulfobacteriota bacterium, assembly GCA_030837305.1. Taxonomy (GTDB): domain Bacteria; phylum Desulfobacterota; class Desulfomonilia; order Desulfomonilales; family Desulfomonilaceae; genus JAUPKT01. The sequence continues at coordinate 280 of JAUPKT010000434.1, read as the reverse complement.
TCCCATTCGAGGCATGTCAGGAGGAATCGACGCAACATGAAGAGAGATTCACCATATTGGAATCCTTTCTTGGAGAGGCTGCCAAGAGAGAATCTCGAACAACTTCAGTTGAAGAAGTTTAGACGTATTTTTCAGTGGGCTTATGAAAACTCCCGCTTTCATAGAAGCCTGTACGAATCAGCGGGTATAGGGCTGAAAGACATTAGGACACTGGACGATGTTCGACGAGTGCCCAAAGTCGAGAAATCCATGATGCTTTCCGTCCAAGGGAAAGATCCGT
>JAUPKT010000433.1 GCA_030837305.1 Thermodesulfobacteriota bacterium | reverse complement strand
CGAAAGTAAAATCCGACACCCCGCCCATCCGGGCCGCCGTCCTTTCTAATCTTATACCAAATCAAATTGGACTTGTAGGTAAACCCCCAGGTTTCCATTACTTTGAGTCCTTCCTGCAGTAACGCATTGGGTACCCATAAATAGAGATGGGACCTCGCTGCTGCCAGTTTCGGTACCGGGAGCTCTGTGATTTCTTTTAACTCCATCGTAGGATACCTGAGTAATCTTTTGTGCTCCGGTGCCATCTTCCCTGTTCTGTTCTGAAATTGCCAGGGAGGGTCTGCTAGAATGGTCGAATAGAGACCGTGTATTTTTCTGGTCAAGTCTTCCGAAGGATTTGGTTCGGTTATGGTATAGATTTGAGGCATATAAGTGACTCCTGAGAGTTTTTAGATAGCAACCACGTTTTTAGGAATTCCGATCAATAAAAGCGGACAGGGATTCCCAACTCCCCGGTGAAGGCGATCTTCCAGTTTTCTCCAGTGAGTAGTGGCCTCTCCGAACTTGTCGGATACAAATGCATGCGCCCAACCCTGCTCGAAAGAGCCCTTAGAAACCGAAGTCTTCTTTATGATATCTCTTTGCCGCTCTGTTGGTGTATAGAACTTCGAAACTTTGGCTATGTCACTGATCCCCTCCTTGTGCGCAAAAGTCTCGATAAGTTCGCGCAACCCATCTTGGAGCGAGGCCCCGCGGGTAATTATAGCACCGATTGAGATGACCCCCTCCGCATGCAACCGCTTAAAGTTTTCAAGATCTCGGTCATAAAAGGGATCTTTGTTGTTCCACTCTATCTCCAATGCAAAAGTGCCGCCGGTGAAAACCTTTACATGATCTACTTCGTGCGAAAGGGATTCCTTCTCTTTGCCATCAACGATCTTCTTAATCTCAAAATGGTGTTTCTTCCAGCCATACGTGTCGGAGAGGGTTTTTCGCAATCTCTGTGTCAATTCGCCTTCTCCGCCACCTCCCTGAACAAGCTCCACAACAGGGATATAAACATCTAATAACAGCGCTTCCAGCTCATCCACGGCGGTGCTCATATCATGTTTAAGAATGGCTTCCGCGTGGTGGAGAGTAACAACCTGAAATCCTTTTTCTCTTATTTTCTCAAACATTGATTACCTGTAGCGGCTCGCAATCAAGACAGATTTCTCCTTTGTAAACATCTCTACGATTGCCGATTCTGAGGATAAGGATATCAAGACCCAACAGAGCATAGATCACCCTGTAGTCACCGACGCGGTACTTGCGAAGCCCAGCAAACTGACCCTTGAGCGCAGGACTAGATTCGGGCTGCCTGATCAGTTCTTTCTCAATGAGGTCAAGGATTAGTTTAGTCTCGGGTTTTGGTAGCTTCTTGAGGTCGCGGGTGACAGACTTCTTGTAGACGATATTATATGCCAAGAGACTCCCTCATCTCTTGGGCTGAAACGACCTCATCCCCAGTATCGTGGAGTCGATCCAGAGCGATTTGGAAATCCGCGAAAGCCTCGATATAAGACTCCAAGGCCTTTTGAATGATGAAAGAGCGGGGTCTTTCGGTCTCTTTGGCGATGCTATCGAGTTGGCCAGCAAGATTTTTGGGAAGCCTTACTGATATCGCTGTATTCATGGCGCACCTCTTGTAATTTATGTATTACATACTATGCAGAGAGGCTCGTTTTGTCAACTCAATTTTCTAAATCTAGTGTAGCAGTTCACTGCTCAACTCAATTTTACTGAACCGCCCCGGTATTGCCGGAGACTTCAATCTGTGAGAGGATGGAGTCATGAAAAATCAAAACAAGTATTCCCCAGAAGTGAGAGAGCGTGCGGTTCGGATGGTGTTCGAGCATGGGCATGAGTACGACTCCCAATGGTCGACTATCGTATCTATTTCGTCCAAGATAGGCTGCACTGCTGAGACCCTACGCCGGTGGGTTTGCCGGACCGAGATCGACAGAGGCCAGCGGGGCGGCCTGACGAGCGAAGAGCGGGGCCGGTTCAAGGAACTCGAGAGAGAAAACCGTGAGCTTCGACGGGTGAACGAGATTCTCCGCAAGGCGTCAGCTTTTTTTGCCCAGGCGGAGCTCGACCGTCGACGGAAGTGATGGTGTCGTTTATCGGCGAACATCAAGGGATCTACGGGGTCGAGCCGATCTGCAGGGTTTTACCGATCGCCCCGTCGACCTACTACGAACAGAAGACGTGCCTGGCCAACCCAGCGCGGTTATCAGAGCGAGCGCGTCGCGACGCTGTTCTACACCAAGAGATCAGGCGGGTTTGGGATGCCAATCGCCAAGTGTACGGTGCTCGCAAGGTATGGCGACAGCTTCGTCGTGAGGGCATCGATGTTGCCCGTTGCACGGGGTTGAGCGCCTGATGCGTGAGATGGGCATTCAGGGGGTAATCCGCGGCCGTACACCACGAGCAACGATTCCGGACAAGGTGTCACCACGGCCTGCGGATCTGGTTGATCGTAAATTCACCGCCGACGGACCGAACCGGTTGTGGGTATCAGACCTGACCTATGTGGCGACCTGGATCGGTTTTGTATACGTGGCCTTCATCATCGACGTTTATTCTCGCAAGATAGTGGGATGGCAGGTATCGCGTTCGTTGCGTAGCGATCTAGCCCTGGATGCCCTGGAGCAGGCCCTATATTCCCGTCGTCACACCGGTCATTTGATCCATCACAGTGACCGGGGCGTTCAGTACGTTTCGATCCGATACACCGAGCGCCTCGCAGAGGCTGGCATCGAACCTTCTGTAGGTAGCGTTGGTGATTCCTATGACAATGCACTTGCCGAGTCTTTAATAGGAGTATATAAGGCTGAGGTGATCTATCGTCTCGGACCTTGGCGAAGCTGTGAGCACGTCGAGTTCGAGACCCTTGACTGGGTGGATTGGTTCAACAACCGACGGTTGCTCGAACCGCTCGGCAACATTCCACCGGTCGAGTTCGAAGAGATCTACTATCAGAGTCACGAAACTCCGGCCATGGTGGTCGGACTCAACTAACAAAGTCTCTGGAAAAGTCGGGGCGGTTCAGTATGTCATTGCCCCGGTCTTAATGGCTTGCGTGCTGTGGCGGAGAGTGTGGTCAAAAAAAATAGGAGGAAGGGAATATGCGGCGAAAGGAAAAAGACGTGGAGGAGATGATTGCGGAGGAGAAGCGGCTCCGGGATATTTTCATGAAGGAGATGTGGGCGAGGGCAAGACTGTTAAAACAGGAGGTTAAGCGTTCCTCCAGGCTCTCAATCAACAAGGGTGATAAGGGGGTTTGAAGGAGTGCCGGCGCCCGTCGGTCCCTCCTTCTACTCCAGGGCATCCTGGGGCGTCGGTCAGTCGACGGTCAAAGACTGCGGTCCTTGATCATACCCCTTAGCACTGCATAGTAGGCAGCAGAGCCGGGAGTCAAAAATCCTTTCATCCTGTTATCCAGCTCCGCCACGCATGTCTTGTGTACCTCGCTTTCCGGGTCGTTGAGAATCGCTTCAATCCTCCCGGTCAGCTCGGGACTTTCTTCCGGTTCCTTCTCCTGGCCAGCCGAGCGGATATCGGTGAACCTGATCTTGACCACGCGTTTGCGGCGCCCGGTTACCGCCTCCCAGTCATACCGGATACCGGTCAGGGTATTGATCTCCCTGTGGGCAGGATCAAGAATCCTTTGCTTAATAGCCCTATAATCATAGTCAGTTTTGAGCATCTTCTTTAGCTCATCAAGTTTAATCTCCCTGTTCCCCAGGTGGAGGTACTGCCTCAACAGTTCGTATATGCGGATGGAGTGCTTGTGTTTCAGGGGCGGGATGTCCTCAAGCTTGTAGGTTGTAAATCTTTCCTGCAACTGCAACAGGAACCGTTGCAGAAGATAGGAAAATTGGAAGTCAATCGTGCCATTGTTATGATGGTGCCAGTACGTCTGCACCCAGGACGTTTCCACCGTCTCGGCATCGGTCTTGATAACTATGGGTGTCCTCCTGAGTTCCCTGGCGACCTCCAGCAGCTCCTCTTCCAGCGTATAATCTGTCCTGCCGAGCAACCGGGCAAACTCATCAACGCTGAGTCTGTATACCTGACCGATGAAATGCGTATGATCAGGCTGAACCATCGCGATCAGCGTCCGCAGTGTCTGCTGGGCAAGGCGTGACAGCTTGTACTGTGCTTCTATGAGGTGATTGGACTGCACGACGGACATGTGCTCAATCTCGGGAGACATGTCGTACGTCTTTTTGAGGATGGCTAAAAGGAGATCGTGAAAAGCCGGCCCTCTAGCGCCACCTGCAAAAAGTGCCGGAGCTGCGGAAGAGAAAGGCTCTAACTGTTCTTTTGTCGCGTTCTCATAGGTCCTCACTTCCTTCTTCCATATCCGCTCGGCGTTTTTATCATCCTCGAGTTGATCCAAGGGGACGCTTATGAGTCGAGGATACTCCCTGCAGAACTGCCGGAGCGTCTCGATCTTATACT
>JAUPKT010000432.1 GCA_030837305.1 Thermodesulfobacteriota bacterium | reverse complement strand
TGCCTTCATACCTTCGCTGGAGGGAATTCCTCAAGGGTTTTCGCCAGGCGGTGAACGTTCTTCCGCCCGTGCTTGTGGAGGCGCTCAGGTGTTCTGCACGGCACAGGGATAATCAGTGAGGAGGTAAGCCGGGGCCACAGGGTGCCGGCCCGCAAGGCGGTGGAGCGCACGGTGGAGGCGGGGGAATCCTGAAATCAGCTATATTGGGGGGTATGGTCTTACAGACCATGATCTGGCAGGGTGGCGGCCCTACGAGCTTGCGAGGATACTGCCTGTACGGAGGGCATGTGCCACATATCGCCGGAGGTGGCGGTCCTGCGCATGTCGGTGGTTGGGGAGGACTGTAAGTCATGGGTTCCAGTTCACAGGGATGGGGTGGCGGCATGTACGCGTAGCTCGTAAGAGGAAGAACCAATACCACTGCCACAAACAAGGAGCTTGCCAACAAGAGGCGGCGACGAAAAACATTTAAATGCATCTCAGCCTCGGTAGTCCCGCTGGGGAAATGGGTACCATCCACGGTAATCATGTAACCACTGAATTAAGGGAATACTACAAGAAAAGCCCGCATGGGTCAAGTTGTTTCTTGGCGGTCTTGGGGGAGCGCATGAGCTGTCCTGGGGTGCTGCCGAAAGCTCTCATGGGCCGGATCTGTAGGCCTCAATGAAATTGTGAGCTGCCGATCGTATTATGTGTGCTCCGTCTGAAAAACTTGTAGAAGTTCCGTAGGTAAAGTCAATGCATGGGATCAACGCGATTATTATCGTGTTGGGGTCTTGTTCCGGTTTCATGAATTGAGGCGAAACATAGTATCTGCTCTTCCTCTGCAGATACCCGTGAGCCGGCGGCCAGGAATCTTTCCAGTTCAGCATGGTGATGAGCAAGGACTTTGTCTTTGTGTCTCGAGTTACTCTGTCGTCAATGGAACATCCAAGCATGTTCTCGAGAAGGCTAAACAGCAAGACGACAAAATCTCGGTCGGTCGCTACCAGTCCCCAGAGGTGCCAGTCATCAATGAGGTCTGCCAGTATTGATTGGCAATGGAGTGGGAGGGAACGCCAAGAGTCGCAGTAGAAGGTTTTGCAGGCAAGGCTTCCGTAGTAGCAGAGGCCTCGCAGGTCCTTGCCCTCGTTTCCGGGCGCTACGGGATGAAGCATACATCCTATGCAGGCATGGCGCCCATCGACGAATCCGACGTACGGGCAGACATGTATCTCGGAGTCAAGGTTATGGTTACCCTCGAGTGCTCGCACGGTTTGCCCGAAATCTTGTATGGCATCGGGCCCACGTTGGACAGTTCTGAAGAGACTTGTTCGTTGAGTCAAACGTTCATGCATCACAGTCCGTGTGGCCACGGGAACATTGTAGAGTCCACAGCAAGCGGCACAGGACTTCTTGGAATCAGGAAAGCACAGATTCAAGACAAGTCTCTTCTCACACCGAATTCTTACAAGTAGTTGTAGAATCCTTTACCGGTCTTCTTTCCGAGAAAACCTGCGTCAACATACTTTTTCAGGAGGGGACATGGTCGGTATTTCGGATCACCGAATCCTTCATAGAGTACGTTGAGGATTGCCAGACATGTATCTAATCCAATGAAATCGGCCAGTGTCAGCGGCCCCATGGGATGATTCATGCCGAGCTTCATGACCTCGTCTATGGCTTCCGGCGTTCCCACGCCTTCGAAAAGCGCATAGATGGCTTCATTAATCATAGGCATAAGCACTCGGTTGGAAATGAACCCCGGGAAGTCTTGAGCTTCCACCGGTGTCTTGCCGAATTTTATGGCGAGGTCAATGGTGAGCTGGGTTGTTTCCTTGTCGGTGGCAAGTCCGTTGATTATCTCGACCAAACGCATAATCGGCACGGGGTTCATGAAATGCATGCCTATGAATTTCTCCGGCCGTTTCGTACAGGCGGCGAGCTTGGTGATGGATATAGACGATGTATTGCTGGCGAGCACTTTACCCGGAGCGACAACTTCGTCGAGTTTCTTGAATACGCTCTTCTTGAGATCAAGATCTTCGATGATTGCCTCCACCACGAAATCGGCTTGAGCAAGGTCATCCAAACTCGTGCTGGGAGTTATCCGCGCGAGGATTTGGGATTTTTCCTCGGCAGTCATCTTACCTTTCGAAACAGCCCGGTCCAGGTTTTTTTCAATGGTTTTGACGCCCTTGTCCACAAATGCCTGGGTGATGTCGTTCATGATGACTCGATATCCTGCTGCTGCGGCGACATGTGCAATACCATTGCCCATCTGACCGGCGCCGACCACACCAAAAACTTTCACACTCATTCTTGCCTTCCTTTCATGTGATGGGGTTATTTGAGATATATGAGGGGATTACTCTACATTCATGGCCGTCGTTTGGAAACTGCTCTATTCCTTGTCAAGAAAGAGATGGAGCGCTGCTATCATGACAGCACAGTTGATATTGCCGGTTCGTATGGATTCGCGGATCTCCGGGATCGGCATGAGAACAGTCTGCACTTCTTCTGTTTCGTCCGGGTTCTTGTTGCCGGTGGGCACTGCGTCGCGTGCCAAATACACCCAGAACTTGTTTGAGAAAAGGGCCGGCATGGGGTACATCCATCCCAGCAGTTCCATGGAATGGGTTTTGTAACCCGTTTCCTCTTCAAGCTCTTCCAGGCCGCTTTGTTCCGGGGAGGATCCGTCTTTCACCAGACCGCCGGGTGGTTCCAAGGAAATCTCGGACGAACCATGGCGGTACTGCTTCACCATTACCATTCTCCCATCTGGAGTAATTGGAATGACTGCCACCCAATCCGGTGAATTGAGGACCTGAAATTCATGGATATTGCCGGTTCGTGGAGACTGATTCTTGTTAATGGAGACGGAGAACAAATTGTATCTCCGATCGACCCGGCTGTCCACCAGATTCCAGGTCAATTTTTTGTCTTTTCCGCCCTGATCCATGCATCCTCCGGTATATAGAAAGAATGATCCATGTGGGTTCGTACGAAGATCTCTCACTGGTGCGGAGCGTCTTTATCCAGACAGGTCCTGCTCTTCAGTTTGCGGCTTTGACCTTTTCTTCCCCTTGGGGCAGGCGCGTATGCACACACCGCAAATCGGGGCTTCTACAAAAGGGATCCGCTCTGGGTTGCTGGTAACATGATCTACACAGCGATCGAAATGGAGAGCCTCGTCCCTGTTTTGGTAATGATGTTCGGTGTTCACGTTCTTGATGGCCTTAACCGGGCAGGCTCTCACACAAGCAACACATTTGCCGCACTGATTTTTCATTGGGCTGTCCGGCGTCACGTCCATATCCGTCAGCACGGTCACCAGCCGAATTCGAGGACCAAACTTGGGATGAACCAACAGCAGGCT
>JAUPKT010000431.1 GCA_030837305.1 Thermodesulfobacteriota bacterium | reverse complement strand
GAGAGAAAACACCAACCATGCTGCGTGGCTGTTTTCCCTGCTTCCGGAACCAGCAAAAAGTGGTAGATTCAACCTACGGAATAGCCTCCTCATGTTAGCGAGCCGCATCTTTAATGGTTTCTATCAATATCTTACCATGGTCCGACAAGACCCCTCTTTGTTCAAAAAACACGTCCTGAGCGCTTATTCCGGCACCATGATACACCCTGTTCGCTTCCTTCGCAGGCTCGATGGACGCTCCGGTCATAGACATTCCCATGAAAAAGCCGCGCGACCGAGAGTAAGAAAGCACAGCCGCATCGAGCCGAAGATTAGTCTCCGCAGATGCTTCTCTTCCTACTGGTCCACCGGTTATGGAAATGTCCGCCCCAAGGGTAAATTTCTCTTCCAAGAGGGATTCCACTCCCTTTTCCGTCATTATGAGCAACACCAAGTCGACTCTTTGGGCTCCTATTTGAGGTCCGAAACTCCCAGACTTGATGTCAAAGAAAACAGGCCGCGACCATTGTCCACTCTCCGGTTCCCTCCTCAAAACAACTCCTTGACCAGAACTCATGCCCATGAAAAAGCCTATTTTGAGCAACCTGGGAAAGATTGCAATGGCCTGGCACCTTCTCAGAAGATCTCGGGGAATTGAACCATCCGGCATTTCGATCGTGTTTTTCAGCACAAGATTGCACGCCGCCAGCTTTTCATCGAGGTCGTCGAAGGATGGCGAACCAATAGCAGAGGTGGAGAAGATAACCAGCGCGATAATCGCAGCGAGCCAGATGCGAGTGAACATCATGCTACCCTTTCCTCATCCTGCCCCTCGATGTTAGTGCTTGAATGCCCTTTGATTCGTAAACATCATGGCCACCTTGGGATTGGCCTCATTGCATGCGGTAATTGATTCAAAGTCTCTGTCCGATCCACCTGGGTGCACTATGGCCGATATCCCTTCCCGAATCCCCACGTCAACACCATCCCGGAACGGGAAGAATGCATCTGACACCATAACAGATCCCACGAGGCCTGCCTTAGCCTCCTTCACCTTTGCGTCCAGGGCCGCTTTCTTCTCCTCGTCATTCATTTCGTTGAAGGGAACACCGTATTGCTCAAAGCATTTCCAGTCCCGATATTTCACGTAAGCCTTAATGACGGCAAGTTCAGCCACTCCCACCCGATCTTGCTCTCCCGTGCCTATCCCTACTGTGCAGCCATCTTTGACATACAAAACTGAGTTTGAAGTAACTCCTTGTTCCACGGCCCATCCAAATACCATGTCATTTAATTCACGCTCAGTGGGTCGTCGCTCTGCGCCGTACTGCCGTCCCTGGTAGGTTGCCTGGGCAGGCAAGAGATCTTCGGGGCCGAGAATGGCATTGACCGGTGACTGCTGAACTATGATGCCGCCGTCTATCAAAGACTTAAAGTCCACAAACCGAATTCGCTCATATTGCGTAAGGTTGTTGATTCCAGGAATGGCGAGAATTCTCAAATTCTTCCTGCGTCGCAATATGTCAACAACACCGTCCTCGAAATCCGGCGCAGCCACCACCTCCAAATAATTCTCAGCCATGAGTTCAGCCGTAGTCTTATCTATGGCACGGTTAACCACCGCGGCTCCGCCGAAAGCTGCGATGCGATCGGCACGATTCGCTTTGTAGTACGCCCGGGACAGACTCTCATCCAGAGCTACTCCCGACGGATTATTGTGTTTCATGATGGCGCAAGCCGTTGTTTTCATGAGGAACTTAAGTATGTTCAGAGCATTGTCAACATCCGTCAGGTTTGTCTTGCCGGGATGTTTTCCGGCCTGAATCATCTGGTCCTCGGTCAATGAACTCACAAGCCCCATACCGGACGATATGAACCTGCACTCTCCGAGTGTTAGGTTACCACCCACCAATTCGTACAGGGCCGCTTCCTGTCCGGGATTCTCACCGTACCGGAGCCCTTTCTCAACGAGAACGCCCGATGTTTCCGGAATGCGCCAAGACCTCTTCCTGTATTCTAAGACTTGTTCGCCAAAAATTATCTTCATGACCTCTGGAAAATTATCGTCCATGATGGTCATGTATTTTTTCTTTGTCTCTTGCATCTGATTATCTCCTTGCAGATGTTCATTGTTCCAACATGGTGGAGTGACGTGCCGGTTCATCAGCTAGGTCCCACGCGATCTCGTACACGTATTCGTACTGGGTTGCTTTAGCGGCAATAGCCAAGAGCTTTATTCACTTCATCAACAATAATTTGCTGAGTCTCAGATACCATTCGTTCCATGGAGTGGCAACGGATGGCACGCTCCCTCCCTAACCGACCCATTTCTCTCCTTTTGGATTCGTTAAGCAACAGGGTGACGAGTGCCTCAGAAAGCCCCTCGAAATTTCTCTTCTCAAAGAGGAGTCCTGTTTCGCCGTCTCCCACCAATTCGGGGATACCGCCAATGCGAGGAGCTACGATGGGCAGTTCTGATGCCATGGCCTCGAGGATTACGTTAGGGGAAGCCTCTCTCTTAGATGACAGAGCCAGTACCCACGCCTTACGAAAGTACGGACGCGGGTCTCTCGATCCCTCCGCCAGCTGCACACATGATTCAAGAGAGTGGCTACGAACAAAATCCAGGATTTTGGTTTTCAACCTGCCGGCACCCAAGAGAACAAGATGAGCGTCAGTGACTCGCCGTCTCGTAAGCACGAATGCTTTGAGAAGAGTGAAGGGATCCTTTATACGTGCGAAGCGCCCCACAAAAAGCACAGTAGGCTCCGGTGCTTGTTGGGAACGATCCGGACTGAAGAATTCAGAATCAACCCCGTTCATAACGACGGACACCCGCTCCTGATCAACACCAAACCTAAGTGCATGGGCTTCCTTCACTGCCTGGGCATTGGCGATGATGCGTGTGCTTAGGCGCCACATCAAGCGTTCGTACTGTTGTGGGTGGAGATCCCTATAGGTGGAAACGATTACAGGTACTCGGGCCACATTTCCAAACAAGCGCCCCCAGATGTTTGGAACAACCGTCATGGTGTACAGAACATCAGGCCTATGCTTTACCAGCTGGTAGGCAAGATTTCCCAGTGCCTTGGGACTGACCCATCTGTCACGCGAAAGCCACAAGACCTGGTTTTTGCCTGAGGCTTCTTTGGCCAGGGGGGCCATGTCGGTCCCACCGCGAAGAACCCATAGGTGTGGATCGAATATATTCCGGTCCAAATTCTTCAGCAGGTGTATGGCATACCGTTGCGTACCCCCGAACTCCAAGTCTTGCAGGAGGAGAACAATCCTTATGGGGTTTGGAAGGCTCTGAGCACACTTCACGTTGTCAACCATCAAGAGCCTTCAACG
>JAUPKT010000430.1 GCA_030837305.1 Thermodesulfobacteriota bacterium | reverse complement strand
GATTCCTAAATCGTCTGTGGGTCAATACCCGTCAATGATGTCCGTTTTCGAACAACCTCCACATGTTACGAGTGGCGCCAACGAGTGAATTCTCTCCACATAAGAGAAAAGCCCTAGCGTAGGCCGCTGAAGCGAGCGATATAAACCCAGAATGTGCGTGGAAAAACCGCGCCTACCTCTTGGGTGGGGCGGGAGAGGCCGGCTTGCTTGGCTCACTGGGTTTCTTTGCACATTCTTTCTCTTTAGCCTTCTCCGCTTCTGCTTTGGTCTTAAACGGACCAGCTATGGTCGCAGGTGTTTTATGGTCTGACTTAATCACTTTACAGACGCCGTTCTTGTCCTTGATTAATACGTAGCTCTCTTCGGCAGCGAAGGCAACTGCAGTCGTCAGGACAAAGATCACGGCAATGAGAAAACCTACAAAATGTCTGACTTTCATGTTGTTCTCCTCCTAATAAGATTGTAAATATCGTGTATCACCCTTGCAGGCCGCCTCAAGGTCCTGCGTGGCTTCTACACAACGAGAATGAAACAGCATTTACAGAGCGCCAAAATAGACTGGCACGCCGGGTCCTCGTAATATGATTTCAGTCCCTGGCTTCCCAATGACATTCTTGCTTAAGGAGAACCCCCGGCACATGTTCAGCCCAGTTCGTAAGACACGATCATCAGCTGGCTAATGGTAATTTTGATGCAACCTTACCGAGAAGGTTTCTGAACCAATCTTCTGACAATTGTTGAGTGAATTGGCTGAAACTGCCGCATGTTGAACACCAAGTGAAGAATGTCGCTATACCTTCACCGGTCCACAGATGAACTCTCTTGACCTCTATTACTGAACCACCACAGTCCTCACATGTCTCATTGAGGGAACCCATCACATTTATCACGTATCGTCCATGGTCTGGTTGCAATCGAATTCTGTCCACATATATAGGAGGCATGACACTAACCCGCTAATAATTGTTTTCGTATCAGTAAGGCGGCGCTGATTTCCCTCAGTCTATTATTTGTCACCATGTCTAAAGGAGTCAAGAAAAATTTGATCAGAAAAATTTCCTCGGGTCTGTCCCCGAACGTTGACCGATTTCGCCGATTGTATTAATTTATGTGGGTTTGATTACAGAGAAGAAAGACATCGGCTATGGTTACGGAATACGAAATCGTGTGGCACGGCAGAGGAGGCCAAGGTGCAGTCACCGCAGCCAAGATCCTCACGGAGGCCGCCTTTTATGAAGGCTTCAAAGGCGTAAGTGCAAAACCGACATATTTCTCGGAAAGACGCGGCGCCCCCGTGAGTGTTCATACGAGGATCTCGCGCAACCCAGTGAGATCTTTCTCCAATGTTCTGAATCCCGACATAGCGGTCATACTCGACGATAACCTACTCGGAATGGTCAACGTCACCGCAGACATCAAGGACGGAGGACTTCTCATTATCAACTCGTCGGCCACACCCCAGGAACTCGGATTGGATGGAAATTTTACCATAGCAATAGCCGACGCGTTTCGAAGCTCAGAGTCGGCAGGACTCGTTGTCCAGGGAAATGTACTCGTGTCGACCTCAATTCTCGGGCCCTTTATTGCGGCGTCAAATCTCGTCAGCGTGGAAACAATTCGACGAGCCCTGCTCAACAAGTTCTCCGCCAAGAGCGTCGAACAAAACATGAAGGCAATACAACTTGCCTGTGAAGGCACTAGGATCTACCGGCCGGTCCAGCGGTCAATGGCGGTCGGGTCCGGCTGACGGGGACGGAGTTTCCGGCCGGAGTAACTCCTGTGGCGTCCAGGCTTTTCAATGCATGAAGAGCCCTTGGTCGCGAATCGTAGAGCAACCAACGTGTGCGAGGGAGGCGCCGGGTAACCATGGGTCATTCGTTTGAAGGAATTCGTGTAGCCAAGTCGGATCCTGGAAAGGGAGAGGCCGGGAGAACGGGAGACTGGAGATCTCAGACCCCAGTCATAGATGACGCGAAATGTGCTGGAAATGATTCTTGCCTTATTTGCTGGCTGTATTGCCCGGATGGGGTTATTTCACGAGATTTTCCCCTCCAGATAGACCTGGATTATTGTAAAGGGTGCGGCATCTGTGCCGAAGAGTGCCCCAGGAAAGCGATTCAGATGATGGATCCGAGCGACCAGGCTGGGTCCACCCGCGCAAAATGATGCCATCCAGCATCAACATGCGCAAAGAAACATTCTATTTCTTTGAGGTCTTCCAACGGTGGTTAGCACGTGAGAGCAACAAAAACAGTGACGGCGGAAAAGACTAAGATCATAACGGCCAACGAGGCAGCAGCAATCGCAGCACGCCTTTGTCGCGTACAGGTCATAGCAGCGTACCCCATTACTCCCCAAACCCCGGTAACGGAAGAATTGGCTGCCATGGTGGAAAGGGGCGAGCTGAACGCAGAGTACTTGACTGTAGAAAGTGAACACTCGGCCATGGCCGCGGTCGTGGGAGCCTCCCAAGTGGGAGCAAGAGTTTTCACGGCCACCAGCGCAAACGGCCTCTTATACATGCACGAGGTGCTCCATTGGGCGGCAGGGAGTCGAGTCCCTGTTGTAATGGCATGTGTAAACCGGGGAGTCGGAGCTCCATGGACCATCTTGAACGATCAGCAAGACTCAATCTCTCAAAGGGATACAGGTTGGGTTCAGCTTTATTGCAGGAACAGCCAGGAAGTCCTCGACACCATAATCCAGGCTTATCGGATAGCCGAACAGGGCTCGCTGCCGGTAATGGTCTGTTATGATGGTTTTGTACTCTCTCACGCAAGCACCCCAGTGGAGATTCCACCACAAGAGTTGGTTGATCAGTTTCTTCCTCCGAGAAACGATCAATTAAGTATCTTTTCAGATGGACCAGGAAACCTGAATCCGTTGATCCTCAGTGAAGCCCGCAAGGACGCGAAGGGAACCCTTAAGCCAGGTTAGATGGACCTGAGATACAAGCTTCACATGGATCTCCTGGCCACACTTGATTCAATAAATTCTGCGGACAAAGAATTCCTTAAAGTGTTTGGCTATTCCTGGGGGGGAGTGCTCTGGACGTATAAACTCCAAGACGCTCATCATGCAATCGTAAGTCTTGGATCACTTGCTTCGGAATGTACATTGGCTGCTGATATGCTTCGTTCAGCAGGCTTGCCCGTCGGAGTTGTCGGGATTCGTGCCTACAGACCTTTTCCCGGACAGGCACTAGCCGAAGCATTGAACGACGTTTCCAACATAGTAGTCATAGAGAAAGACGTCAGCTACGGCCATATCGGCGCTATCGCCTCTGATCTAAAAGGGGCACTATTTGACAAAAAGATCTATCCGAATCTCTCTTCATACGTTGCGGGCCTGGGAGGACGTGACGTAAGAGCCGAAGAGGTTGTTGAGGTCGTAAAAAAAAGCCTCGACGGAAACTCCTCTCAGGGCTGGATTAACGTACAATCGTGAAAACTTTTTTGACTGGACGACACGAATAATGGCTACAAAAGCAATAAGGGAATTACCCAGCGAAGAATTTATCCTGCCGGGAACGCGATCCTGTGCCGCTTGCGGTCTCATGCTGACGTACCGTCACGCTCTCAAGGCTGTGGGTGCGGACAAGACTATCGTCACTGTTCCGGCAAGCTGCATGACGGTACTCCATGGCGTCTATCCCATAACCCCAGTCAAGACAAACTGCATAAACAACACGTTCGCATCTACCGGAGCTTCTGCATCCGGCGTGGTCGCCGGATTGAAGATGGTCGGTAAACAGGATTACAGAGTAGTGGCGTTTGCCGGGGACGGAGGCACATACGATATTGGGATACAGGCTCTATCTGGTGCACTCGAAAGGGGAACCGATTTTCTGTACGTCTGTTATGACAACGAAGGGTACATGAATACAGGCACACAGCGTTCGAGTGCTAGCCCCGCGGGCATGGTTACCACCACTACGCCACTGCTCACGAAGCTCCAAGACAAGAAAGACATGATTCGAATTGTGGAAGCGCACAACATTCCTTACATTGCCACCGCATCTCCGTCGTTTCCGCTGGATCTCTATGACAAGTTCGTCGAGGCCAAGAAAATCAGTGGCCCTCGGTACATGGAGGTTCATGCGCCGTGTCCCCCGGGGTGGGGTTTCCCCAACAAAGAACTGATCAAGATTGGAAAAATGGCTGTTGAATGTGGTATCCACGTGCTTTTCGAGATAAAGGACGGTGTCTTCCGTTTGACCTCGCGTTCCCGAGTCATTGCGGACAAGGGAAAAAAGAAACCTGTTGACGGTTATCTCAAGAAGCAGGCTCGATTCAGAAAAATGACTGAGGCTCAAGTTGAAAAACTCCAAGCACTGATCGATGCAAAATGGGAGGGGTGT
>JAUPKT010000429.1 GCA_030837305.1 Thermodesulfobacteriota bacterium | reverse complement strand
TCTCCCCAGGCTGTCGTGAAGGCTCTCCACCAGGTGGGCATAATGGTCAATCCCTCCATTTTCGATCAGATAGAGCAGGCACCGGGATTCTTCATGGAGCGTTATGCGGGCAAGTCTGATTTCGACGAGTCGCTTTTTCGGGTGCAATGATTCTGTCAGGTCTGGTCTTCCCAACGGTGAGGACAACGAGGAGCGAGGATTGAGAAAACATGCCTGGATGTTGACGACGGTGACCATCCTCCTCTGTGTTCTTGGGGGCATGTCCTTCGCCGAACCTGTCACACCCTACCCTCTTGAGCCTTTAGACACTTCCAGTCCAAGAGCGACGCTCCAGTCACTCATAGACAGTTCCAGGGAAGCAGCGGCGGCCTATCTTAAAGGCGACAGAAAAGATGCACGGGCTTCCGCCCGGCGGGCCATGGAGTGCCTCGACCTGGAGCAGGAGTTGCCCGATCTGAGGGAGGCCCTCGGATTGGAGTCCATGCTCTATCTGCTGGAGGTCCTCCACCGAATCGATCTTCCCCCTATGGAGACAGTACCTGACAAAGAAGATGTCCAGGAGCGCAAGATCAAGAGTTGGACCATTCCCCATACTCCCATTACCATTGGAATCGGCACGGAGGGCGTGTCCAATGGCAAATTCCTCTTTACACCCGAAACAATCAGACTGCTCCCCGAGCTGTACAAGACGGTGAAGGACCTCCCCTACAAGTGGGGAATGGAGAGGTTTGACATTTATAGAGATCTCACTTCGCACGGAGGTCTCATTTTCAGTCGAAGAATCATTTCCCTGCTGCCGGATTTCTTCTCAGCCTTTTTCTTTGGTCTTCGGCTGTGGCAATGGGTCGGCCTTGCGCTGTACGTGTCATTGGCCACTGTAATCACCCTGGCAGGGTATGTGTATGTGCGCAGAGGCTTAGGGAGACTGGATAGACGATATGAATGGAATCTCAGACACAACGTTGGCGGCTTGATACTCCCCGTGGCCCTCATTGTATTTCCCAAGATCGGCCTGTGGGTCTTGATATACGGACTGCACATCCTCAATGTGGAAATTTATAGACCGGCAGCTTTTGTTCTCGTACTCTTGCTTTACATCGGGGCGATTTGGCTTATCGGTGCAATACTGAACAGGTTATCTTCTGTAGTTATCTCGCTGGGCCATTTTGCGAGAGGCGGTATGGACACCCAGCTGATACGCCTCGGCTTCCAGATAGTGACTTTGATCATTACGGCCGTACTGGCGATAGATTTCGGCGCCCGCCTGGGGATGCCGACATATTCCATGGTCACGGGACTTGGCATCAGCGGTCTTGCCGTTGCGCTTGCCGGACGGGAGGCTCTCTCAAATCTCATCGGCACCGTCATGATTATTTTTGACCAGCCGTTCAAGCCGGGTGACTTTATTGTTGTTGGCGAAGGGGATCAAGGGACCGTGACAGAGGTGGGATTTCGGAGTACTCGGATTCGAACCAGGGACGGCATTTTGATCTCGATTCCCAATTCCACGGTAGCCAACATGAAGATAGTGAATATGAGTGCCCCGGTTACTGTGACTCGGATTCACGTACCCGTGGGCGCGGCGTACGGTTCGGATCCTAGAGAAGTGGAAGATGCGCTACTGACCGTATGCAAACAAAGCGAGTACGTAACGACCGACCCGGCCCCTTCGATCAGGCTCATCGGTTTTGGAGATTCATCCATCAATTTTTCATTGTTGTGCTGGGTGCACCATCCTGAAATGAGGGGACGAGCCCTTGATCAATTGAATAGAGCCATCCATGAAGAATTTGGAAGAAGAGGCATCGTGATGCCCTTCCCGCAACGAGATGTTCATATTGTATCGAGCCAAGACCCTCGCAATGACTTGGACACACGATCACTCAAACCCAGTTCTCCAGCTTGAGTTCCGGCACTCTCTCAAATTCCCGCAGATTGTTGCTCACCAGCGGCACGTTCAGGGCCAGCGCGTGTGCCGCAATCCAGAGGTCGTTATTGCCGATGGGCGTGCCCGCCCTTTCCAGCGCGGCTCTCACTTCGCCGTAACGCAGCCCGGCCTCCACAGGCAGGGAAAGGACCCTAACCACTCGCGAGAATTCTTCCAGCAGGGAATGAGCCCTGGAACTGTCCCTGCTCTTGGCTGCCCCAAAACATAGTTCCCCCCAGGTTATTATGGAAATGCCCAGCGATTCCGGTTCCGCGTGGGCAAACCGGCGTGCAACCGTAACCGGTCTGTTGCCGGCGATATATATACAGATGTTGGTATCCAGCAGCTTGGTTACAGGCATTAAAAACCTTCACGCGATTGCGGGGGCAAATCCTGCCGCCCCTCGGCAAAAAAGTCGCCCGGCAAGGCTGCTAGGGCATCAAACGCTCTGCGAAGATTCCGGACAGGCTGTCGCAGAATGATCTCGTCTCCGCGTCGTTCGATTTCAACTTCGTTGGTGTCAAAGCGGAACTCCCGGGGTATTCTGACGGCCTGGGAGTTTCCGCTTCGAAATACTTTTGTCTTAGCCATGACGCCCTCCTGTAATATATACACACTGTATACACAGCGGTATGAGAAAGTCAAGTAGCGTCTGGCTGAAACCTGCCGTTTCGACTCAGTTATGCGGCGATGGAAGACTCTCCAATTCCTTCAAGCGTTTCATGGCCTGCATCGCCTGGAGAGAGTTGTAGTTGATGCCGGCAGCGTTCAGACTGCTGCCCTGCTGAAACGGATACTCCGGTAGGGTCATGAGGAACGACTTGAGCTTTTCCTGTACCGGTATGAAGAGCCAGATGTTGTCCGCATACCATCGCAGATACAGCCCGGACTCGTGAGGTGCCTTCTCATAAGGATCGGCCCGCAGGTTAACGATGACGGGCCAGCCCGGCACGTCCCTGGTGGCCGTGGCAATGTTTCCATTGGTCACTGCAAAGTGGACCTTCCAGTCATTCCAGCGAACCGCATTTAGCTCTCCGCCCTGACCGAAGTAATAGATCTCCTCACGTGGCCCCTTCTTCACCTCGCCATTGAAATAGGGCAGGAAGTTGTAGCCGTCCAGGTGGACCTTCCACGTCTTGCCGTTGGCCTCGTAGCCTTTCTTCAGTTTCTCCACGATGTCCGGTTCGCCTGCCGCGGCCAGAAGCGTAGGCAGCCAGTCTTCCTGAGAAAAAATCTCGTTGACGATCGTGCCCGGCTTGAGCACGCCCGGCCAGCGGACGAGCATCGGCACGCGGAAGCCGCCCTCCCAGGTTGTTCCTTTCTCTCCG
>JAUPKT010000428.1 GCA_030837305.1 Thermodesulfobacteriota bacterium | reverse complement strand
TTGTTTGCCGCGTTCATGGTTTTCGAGTATACCCTGCAATCTATGCTGGTTCCGGGAACAGGGCGCTCCATCAATTGCTATAACTGCGGTTCCTGCGTGGGTGTTTGCCCTGTGAAAGAGGTTGAGGGTGTCCAGATTCCCATGGGTCTGGTCCTGTTAACGAGAGTGGGAGATTATGATCGAGTTCTGGAGTTGTCCAAATATTGCGTGGGGTGTGGCAGGTGTGCGGCAAAGTGTCCCATAGGCAACTCAGGACCTTTGGTGATTTCAGCAGCTTACCAAGCCTCTCGTAAACAGCGACGGATGAATGAGGCGGCTCAGGAGAGAGGCAGGATCTCATGAGACAGCCTCTCTTTTATCTCCTGCTTATTCTTTTCGTCGTGGTAGGGCTGCTTGCCGCGGCTGACTATTCGTCGCGAAGCGCTGCATGCATGCTCTGTCATCATCAGGAGGCGTCTTTTGCATCATGGATGACTGAGAAGCTGAGGAAAGAAAAAAGAGGATTTTCCCACGAAATGATTACGTGTGCCGATTGTCATATTCAGGGCAATCCTTCTCGGACCATGGCTTCCCGTTTTCGCAGCCTCCTCCACGCGGTCTCGTATTTCGTCCCCCAGATTGATCCCCGTACGCCTCCAACATCGGGTTTGTTCAATCGCACACGCGTTCCCACGGAAAACTGCCAGTACTGCCACTATGCCTCCGTGTTTCGCAAAGCCGTGTACCTGAAGGATCTTCCGGAAGGCCTGAAGCCGATAGGTTTGGTCATGGACCATCGAAAGCATGTGTTGGCAAGGGAGAATACCTGTGCTCAATGCCACGAGCGTTATAAGTCTCAGGTCGATGCAGCCCCGGACAAGGGAGTGAATTACGCCGAAGTCAATCATTTGGCTTGCGATGCATGCCACAGTTTCGCGTCCCATGCGTATCGGAGTGGTCGGTTGTTACCCATGACCCAACCGCAATACGAAGAAGCACGAACAGCGGCTTGGCAGCGTCTGGAGCAAAACCCCCGGTGGATGGTCGCCATCCCGTCCGAACAAACATGCCGGCGTTGCCATAACGGACAGATCCATTTCAAAACTCAGATCTTCCCGGCAGACTGTAGAACAGGCTCTAATTATGACAATTGCATCAAGTGCCATCCCTTGATGACCAAGTCCTATTTCGAAGACTACATGAGAGGGAAGGAAAAATCCCAGTCAGCCCGCCAAAATGCCGTGCCCGGCGAAGACCTGGGGGATGCAGTTTCAAGAGATACTTTGCGATTTGCCTCGGGCCGAGAGAACGGTCTTGGCAAATCCAGGACAACACGGTTCGAACAGGAGACGCTTGATACCATGGTACGACGAGAGCGCAAACAGGAGCGCGATAGATGACGACAACAAGGGACCATCCTCAAGGCAGTATGAATAAGGAAGTGGCCGACATAATCCTCAACTCCAAGGAACCTCCTGTGGCACGCTTTCGGATGCTTTCCAAGGGCATGGAGCCGTGTCACAGGCTTTTTATCAAGGATTCGGGCTCGGATGTGACGGGTGACAAGGGGTGCTTGGCATGCGGTAACTGCGTTGATTCGTGTCCCGTGCTGCGAAAGGATCCCAGTAGGTTTGACAAGACGGAACAAAGGACGTCTTTTGCGCTGGAAGCCTGTGTGGGTGAGGACTGTGAGCAGTGTTATTCGTGTGTTTTAGCGTGTCCGCAGGTTGACACGGCCTACAAGGACTACATCGTGGACGAGGTAGTGCCCGAGACGATTGAGCCTGCCCCGAGGATAACGGCATTGGACAACTATTTTATGGCCTTGATGGCCTTGATTCTCGGGCTGGTGATAGGGGTTTTCATAGCTCGATAAGTCTAACGGTGGACAACTTTGATTTGTTGAGAAAGGATTTCTTCAATGTCAGCGGTTGACCCTCAGACGACCTTGAATAGTGCAGGGGATGCCCCGAATGCCGGGGCCGACCGGACGGACCTGCTTGCTATATTCATCATGGGTAAACGTTATGACGTGCCCAGTACTCTCACTATTCAGAAGGCTTTCGAATACGCCGGTTATCAATTGATCCGCGGCTGTGGTTGTAGGGGCGGCATCTGTGGTGCGTGCGCCACGGTGTATCGCCTGCCGGGGAGTCCTAAAATTCATGTTGGTCTGGCGTGTCAGACTGTTGTCCAACCGAACATGTACTTGTCAATGGTCCCTTTTTTCCCGGCTAATAGGGCCGTGTACAATTTGGAAGAATTGACGCCGGATGCAAAGACGCTGCTGAAATATTATCCGGAGCTTGCCAAGTGCATGGGGTGCAACACGTGTACAAAGTCGTGCCCCATGGACATACCGGTTATGGAATACATATCCGCGGCACTCAGGGGAGATGTGGAAAAGGCCGCCGAAATTTCCATGCCCTGCGTCATGTGCGGTATCTGCACATCGCGCTGCCCTGCGGAATTAGGGCAGTACAACATTGCCATCATGTGCCGTCGTATCACGGGCCGACACATAAAGCCGGCAGCGATACACGTTGCGGAAATGATGGAGCGGTTGAACACCGGGCGGTACGAAGCACCACTTGAACAGCTCATGACAGCGGGATTGGAAACGTTAAGACAACTGTATGTGGATCGGCAAATGGAACCTCATACGGGTGACGAAATGTGGGAGCCCGACGACAAGAGATTTCTGTAAATCGGGAGATCCTAGTTTTGTCGAGAAACACTGAATGACACAAGACGACTTTCTCTCAGGGGAACGTATTCCCGGAGAGTTTGGCCGGGCTTTCGACGGGAGGCAGGTATGGGATACACGGCAGACCTGATGGAACTGATCAAGAGGGTCGAGAAAACGCGGCCGGAGCGTGTTGCGCGGAAGAGGGCCGGACATGAATTTACGGCCCTTACACTGGACCAACGAAAGGACAGGCTCGAGAAATATCATCCTGACTATCGTGCGGGGGGTCTGCGTGAACTCAAGGTCGGCCCGAGCAAGGGCTATGCGCTGGCACAAGAATTCGCCGATGTTATAGAAGCCAAGAGTCGGGTGGACCCGGACAGGATTGATTTGAACGAGGTGCATTACGAGACTGACGTCTTGGTGATAGGCGGTGGTGGAGCGGGTACTGCAGCGGCGCTTTTGGCCCAGGAACAGGGAGCACGTGTCATCATTGCCACGAAACTGCGTCATGGCGATGCAAACACCATGATGGCCGAGGGTGGTATTCAGGCTGCGACGAAAACCTGGAAGGATTCCCCCTATTACCACTATCTGGATGTCATTGGAGGAGGCCATTTTGAGAACGACCCGGAAT
The DNA here is from genome assembly GCA_030837305.1 of Thermodesulfobacteriota bacterium. Taxonomy (GTDB): domain Bacteria; phylum Desulfobacterota; class Desulfomonilia; order Desulfomonilales; family Desulfomonilaceae; genus JAUPKT01. The sequence goes on along the minus strand of JAUPKT010000428.1, from coordinate 769 downwards.
TGGTAAAAACCATGGTGCTTGAGGCGCCGAAGGTGATCGGCTGGCTCGAGAAGCTCGGATGCATGTTCAACAAGTGGCCTGATGGGAAAATGTTTACTTTGCACGGCGCGGGGACCTGTCGGAAGAGGATGCACTACGCGGGGGACATGACCGGCGCAGAAATCATGCGGACTTTGCGGGATGAGGCTCGGAATAGGGCCAAGGATATCGGAGTCCTGGAATTCTCACCGGCAGTTGAGCTGTTGACGGACGATAATGGCCGATGTTCGGGAGCTGTTCTCTATAACCTGGAGACGGAAGAATACTTCTTGGTGAAAGCCAAAGCAGTTGTCATGGCTACCGGTGGGTCAGGGCGACTTCATATTCAGAATTTCATGACAACGAATCACTATGGGGCCACAGGAGACGGGGTAGTCATGGGGTATCGTTTGGGTGTGGGGGTTCGTTTCCTTCATGCCACTCAGTACCACCCCACCGGTGCGGTGTTTCCCGAGCAGGCAGAAGGTCTGCTCATCACGGAGAAGGTAAGAGGGGCAGGCGCGAACCTCGTGAACATCGACGGTGAGCAGTTCGTTTTCGAGCGTGAGCCGAGGGATATCGAATCAGCAAGCATCATTCGAGAGTGCACGAAGATGGGCAAAGGAATACCTGTGCCCGGGCAGAAAGGTAAATTTGGGATTTGGCTTGATTCTCCCATGATAGATCTTTTGGAGGGGCCTGGCACCGTAGAGCGTGAGTTTCCGGCAAAACACATTTTGTTCATTCGCTA
>JAUPKT010000427.1 GCA_030837305.1 Thermodesulfobacteriota bacterium | reverse complement strand
CTTTGGGCTTTGTCTAGCACAGGGACCCGACACTGTCAATAAGCCTCCAAGATCCCACCAAAGGACGTCTGAAGCCCCCATATCTAATACTACACATAATGTTTATGGTTTATCCTTGCGTTTATTAACATATTTTATATAATGAGTCTCTAGATTAACAGCCCCGGAGGCTTCCCATGGGACGTCACCCACTCGTAATGGCACTCATCGCTGCGTTTTCGATTCTCTCAATAGTCGGTTGTGTAGAGGATTCCACCGATCTGAAGCAAAAGGTTGCGGACCTTGAGAAACGCCTTCAAAAACAGGAAAAGGATCTCAAAGAGTTCTCAGGAAAGTTCGCGCCCCAAAGAGACTTTAGCGCAGATGTCCAGCGCATAGAGGAACAGCAAGACAAACTCGTTCAGGCTGTCAAAACCAAGGTGGAACCGGTCAACAATAAACTGGAGGAACTCCGGGATTGGGCTCAGGAAGCTCAAAAAGACAAAGATGCCGTCTCCACGAAGCTTAAAGCACTCGAGCAGTCAGTCGGAGATCTCAAGAAGAGATTGGAAAACGAGTCCCGGGAATATGTTAAACTGCAAAAGGAGTTCCCGGCTGTGAGAAAAACGACGGCCACCGCCGCAAAAGAACTGGAGGACCTCACCAAGAGCGTCGCTGAGATCCGGAAAGACGTTCTTGATAACAACACCAAACTGGTGAATGCCGTAAAAAAGACATTGCCGAAGGTTAAGGAGGCGGCCGTCGCAGAGATCAAGGACCGCCTTACCCCATTGGAAGAGGGGCTCACAAGCCTCAGGACCTCCCTGGAAGGAGATCGTAAGGCTCTCTCTCAAATGAGGTTACCCGGCGCCGGCGCAGATGCCACAAAAGAAATAAAGGCTATGTCCCAAAGAATTAAGGACCTCGAAGACGTTATTACAGCTCAAAAATCGTATCTCCTCGAGGTAGGCTCTAAAGTCCACGAGGTGGAGTTACAATTTCGTAGGAGCCAAAACTGAAGCACCAGGCAAGGACCACCCACAGATCCCGATGAGTGAGGCACGTCGAACTCTGTTAAGCTTTGACTTCGTCGATCGCCTCTTTGAAACCCTTTAGCGATCCCTCGATTGTGTGATCCGAAACACAATAGGCTATCCTGAAATACCCTGGACCTCCAAAACCGGTTCCTGGCACCGTAAGTATGAGCTTTTTCTGGAGCACTGCTGCAAAATCAACGTCGTTGGGTATCGGAGATTTTGGGAAAAGGTAAAAAGCTCCTTCAGGTTTCTCGCATTCATAGCCGAATTCACTCAGCGCATTATACAACCTGTCCCGCCGTCTCTTATAGATTGAAACATCGACTATGCTGCGAAGACACCCCTTCACCGCCCGCTGCATCAGCGCAGGTGCGTTGACAAAACCCAATATGCGGTTACAGAGAACCAGTCCGTCCAGTGTAGAATCCAGGTTGTCCATTTCCGGACTCACTGCTATGTAGCCAAGCCTCTCCCCCGGAATGGACAAGTCCTTGGAAAAAGAGGTTACAGTGACGCTGTTCCGGTATGCTTTCAGGACACTCGGGACTATTGCCCCGTCGTACGTAATGGCTCGATACGGCTCATCTGAAATGAGAACTATCGGACGCCCGTACTGGACACTCTTGCGCTCAAGTAGCTGAGCCAGTTCCACAATTTGAGACAATGGATAGACTTTTCCCGTGGGATTGTTGGGCGAGTTTATCAATACCGCAGAAGTCTTGGCGGTAATGGCCGATTCAATGGCTGCGAGGTCAAGGGAGAAATCAGCCTTGGATGGAACGATTACGGTTTTCCCTCCATGGTTGTCTATATAAAAGCTGTATTCAACGAAGTAGGGCTTTGGAACAATTACCTCATCATCGGTATTCATCACTGTTTTGAGTACGACATTCAGTGCCCCGCCGGCGCCACACGTCATGATAACCATTCTTTCATCCAGAGCAATGCCTTCATCCTCCTTGATCTTGGCTGCCACAGCAGCCCTCACATCCGCATAGCCCGCATTAGCCATATAAGCGTGCACTCCCGGCGACCGGTCGGAGGCGGCCTTCACCAGGGCCTGTTTCAAGTCTTCTGCCGGCTCGACATTAGGGTTTCCCAGGCTGAAATCGAAAACGTTCTCAGCTCCATGTTCCTTCTTGAGGCGTGCCCCCTCTTCAAACATCTTTCTAATCCATGACGCACGCTTAATGAACTCAGCTATTTTGTCTGATGTCGGCATGAGCCGGTCCTCCTGAAAGTATGGATCTTGGTTGCGAATGCTGTGTACAAACGAAAGCCCGGCTATTAATCTGGATCCAGGTTTCTTGCCGGGCTCTCGACCTTGCATCAGCCCTGTTTTTTTCAGGGTTATTCATCATACCATATCGTCCTCAAAAAAGTCAATCTTTTGACAAAACACTGAGTGAGTCTGTTGTGATACGGTGATCTTCTTAAAAACCACCTAAGGTCTTCGCATAACGTGTTCCGAAAATGGTCGGAGCTACAATATTGGCCCGCGAAAGATCCAATACGAATGCAGGCCGTAGGACAACTCAGATCCGTCGGATTACGTCGAAACAATTCATATTAGTAGATTTTGGCCTTCTTTTCAAAAGAATTTCTGGGCCGTCAATGACCGGCCGACTGCCTGTTGCGTGTCTTTGGAAAACGGTGCATTCGGTGAAAGATTCTTCGCGTGTGATTGTTGCTCGCTTGCCAGCACACCTAACGCGTTAAGTCCTGTGCAATGCTGCAGAGTATCTCGGGGGAGTGTCTCTGCCAAGATCGAGCTAATAGCCGGGGTGAATCCACAGCATGTCATGAGCCTCTAATGCCGGAGGGAGGGGGCAATTCGATACAGAACTTACTTCCTGATCCTGGGGAGCTTGCCACGTGAACCTCACCTCCGTGAGCGGTCACAATGTGCTTCACAATTGCCAACCCTAATCCTGTTCCTCCCATCTTGCGGCTCCTTCCGGCATCAACGCGATAAAAGCGTTCAAAAATCCTTGTCAGGTGCTCCCTCGGTATGCCTAGTCCGTCATCCTCAACACATACCAATATCTTCCCGTTCTCTCGATTCGATGAAATGGTGACCGTTCCTCCCGGCTCCGTATACTTGATCGCATTGTCAACAAGGTTGAGTATAGCCTGCTGGAACATGTTTTCCTGAATCATGGCCTCTATCCCGTCCTGACAGCTCAACACCAACTCAACACCCTTCTCTTGCGCCATAGTCAGAAATTCCTTGTGTGCGACGGCCAAGACCCAGGCAATCTCCTTTCTTTCCAACTCCACCGACGCATTCTCCGCAGCCTTTTCGATTCGAGACAGCGAAAGCATATCTTCGATAATCGAAGCCAGCCTGTTCGACTGCCGTATCATGATGTCCAGGAATCGGCGAGCTGTCTCCGGCTCGTCCAATGCCCCGTCTCGCAACGTTTCCAGGAAACCTTTGATCGCAGTCACCGGTGTCTTAAGCTCATGGGAAGCGTTTGTGACCAAGTCGCTTCTCATGCGCTCCAAGTTCTTTAGTCTCGTTACATCGTTTAGTACAATCAGCGTACCCATGCGCTTGCCTTGAACGTCGCTCAGAAGTGTCCCATGTGCCTGCAAGAACACATCTGTCTGTCCCAAAATCACTATGTCGTCCTCAACGGTGCTTTCGCTGCTCAGTGCCTTCTTTACAAAATTTTGGAGGTCGGTATTCCTTATGACCTCCATGAAGTTTCTTCGGTGATAACCCTCGGTCTTGCACTTGAATAATCTTGCTGCTGCATTATTAATGCTCAGTAAACGTTCCTCGTTATCAACAATGAGGACGCCTTCCACCATGCTCGTAAGGACCGCTTCGAGTTCCTGGCGTCTGCTGTTGAGTAGACTGATCCGTTCACTCATCTGCTCGGCCATGCGGTTCATTGCCACAGCGAGGCCGGCCACCTCATCCCAGGGCGGTATATCCAAACGATGGTCTAAATCGTCCTGTACAAATTTGGTTGCTGCATCCTTCAATGTCAAAAAGACTTTTCCAATCCTACGAGCGAAATAGAGACTGGGTAAAGCAGCCAGGACTGCTATTATCATGGCTGCCAGAGCAAGCCCGAGGTGAGCGTGGGTCAGGGCAAGCGTTACTGCATCTACTGGTTTTGATGCTCTGACCACCCCTATAACACGATTGTCTCTTTCGACGGGCACCGCTACATATACCAATACTGCGTTCAGGGTCTCGCTGTATCTCTGCGATGTTCCAACCGAACCCGTGAGTGCCTGTCTTATTTCGGGTCTGCGGGAATGGTCATCCATTCGGGCAGGGTCTTGTTGGGAGTCGGCTATGACCCGTCCATCGGCCGTCGTCACTGTTATGCGGCTGTTAAGGGACGATGCAAAAGACCTGCAACAATCACTTATGGAATGTTCCTTGCCGTCGAGGAGGTTGTCTCTTACGAGTTCCGAAACAAGAGTAGCCTGGGTTTTTAGTTCCCTCGTCACTTCTTCTATGGCATGTGTCTTCAAAGCCTCTACCGCGTACCAGGATATAGCGGACACCGACAGAATTATGACCACAACATAGGAAACGAGAAGTTGCCACAGAAGCTTCTTTTGCCTAAACAACCGTCCCCCCATACAGGATGTTGCAGCAGGCTCTTTTCAAAATCCGCTTCTCCATCAACGAAAAAATCCTTCAGATCACCGAGCAATCAAGACCCGCATCATGTCCGACGCGTTCTCCAAATGATCGGCGATATCCCCGGTGGTCTCCACCAGTCGTACCATGACAAACAATGTTTTTGGCGACACATCATCCGCGGCACACAAACGAATCAGGATTGTCTTCTCCTTATCGTCTGACTCCCGTTCACGCCGGCGGATCTCCCTTATCGTCTCCTTAACCAGTTGTCGATCCGACTCCATACGACTATCAAAGTATGTGTGGGCACGGTTCACCAATTCCGGAAGCAGTCCTAGATAGTCGCCCACAGAGCGCACGAGAGAAATGTAGTCTCTCTCTATATCGCCCGGTAAGTCAATCTTGAAATAGGACATCCAGTAAAGGGCGTTTTTTAGGCAATCAACTACCTTGTCCGCCTCGCGTAGGAAAGAAAAGAAAGCAGGCAACGAGAAGGGCAACAGGATGGAAGGAGGGAGGTGAGATCTGATATTTCGTTTTATGCGATCGGCCTCTGCCTCGATATCTCGAATCTCTTCTTTATTGAGTTCGAAAAGATCTCTGTCGCCCTGAAAATAGCTTTCAACAGCACGCACGAACAAAGGGGCACATTCCGCAACTTTGTGTGAATGTCTAAGGGTGTTTTCCAACGGAGATCTTCTCAACATATTCACTAACGGGATTCTCATGAACCACCTCGCTAAAAAATTATCCTGAGCAGAAGAAAGATGACGGCTGCTGTCACTGCTGCCACGGGTACCGTAATCATCCAGTACAGCATAATTTTCCACAACACGCTCACATCGAGAGCTTGCAGTCCTCTCGCCAATCCTACCCCGACGTAAGCCCCGACAGCCGCATGCGTCGTGGAAACGGGCAGCCCCAGCATGGTTGCTATCAGAATGACTGTCGCCGCAGAAAATTCCACCGCGAATCCCCTGATGTTTGTCAGATGCGTTATCTTAAATCCAACTGTCTCTATAACTCGATATCCCCACGTACAAATCCCCTCGCAAAT
>JAUPKT010000426.1 GCA_030837305.1 Thermodesulfobacteriota bacterium | reverse complement strand
TATGCAGGAAAGCCCGAATCACGCCAGACCTTTCTGGATAACGCCTTTAACCAGGCCATTTTGCTGAGCAACCTGCTGTTCGAGGAGCCCGACACCTTGCAGCCGTTCAAGGAAGAGGTCGGCATTGAGGGACTTGAGCAATTCCGCATCATACTGAAAAAGTCCATTGAAATGTCCGCCGCACAAGCCAACGATTTCCCCGAAGGTTTCATTATTATCGATGAAGACGCCGACGGAGGCAAAACCTTCCATCTGCCGATATTGCATAAGTTCGAACCGATCATTGACCGCTTGCAGCGGTGCGCCACATGTTCCTACCACGATATGGAAAACGACACACTCTACCTTGATTACCTGGTGAGCGAAGAGACCCGTGAAGCCTTTAAAAACAATTTTGCTTCGGCCATCGATCTGTTTCAATACCTGCAAATTTTATTGACCCTGAACCTCTATTCTGTCAGTGAGTCATTAAAGAAAGATCTTTATCGTTCTGCCAGCCTCTATGTGAACGAAACCATTCCCACATTGCCCTCGGACGAGCGAGTCATGCGCTTTAAAGATCTGGTACTGAAAAAGCACGGCGTCAGCGACACCCTTTATGCCAAGTCTCTCTCCGACGGCGAGCACCAGTTCTTGCACAGCCTTGGCCTTTGCCTGTTGTACAAAGACACCAACAGCCTGTTTCTGCTGGATGAACCGGAAACCCATTTCAATCCGGACTGGCGATCCAAATTGATCTCCCGCATCCGTGAATGTTTCAAACACGCCGACCCAAAGGTGCAGCGGGAAATGCTGATCACCACCCATACGCCGTTTTTAATCTCCGACAGTACGCCGGAGCAGGTATTGGTGTTTGACAAGTCAGACGGAATCGTGCATGTGAACCGCCCCGACTACAACACCCTCGGTGCTTCCATCAATAAAATCACCATGAAGACCTTTGGCAAGCGGGAAACCATCGGCGGTTTTGCCCAGCAAAAAATGGCGGAATTGAAGCAGCGCTTTGAAACCGGCAACGCAACGGATTCGGATGCGGGCAAACACGCCTTGATTGACGACATCAATCAGCAACTGGGTGACTCAGTTGAAAAGATCCTGCTCATCAAAACCATTCTCGACAGCATGGAAGGGAGTGAACATTAATGTTGTTTCCCTACACCTATGTGCCCCATTCCATGGAGAAAATGCAGGAATTCATTGAGTATATCTTTTCAGAGGTGTGGTGCAAGGCCCCTGAAGGGCAGTCCTTTGGTTTTGACCTGTTCAATGCCAAACCCGAACTGAAAGCGGTCATGGAGGCTTTTTACTATTCCGATGCCAAAGGGGCCGACTTTTTCTATGGCCATGTCGAAAGAATCTATGCTCTGTTTGCAGCGCTTTCACCGTCACAAATAAACCAACTCCAAGCGTGGTTCAGCGGGAATAACGATATCGCCGGATTGTGTGAGAACGACCCGACCGTTGCCATTGCCAGATATAGTGATCTGGAAGCCTTTCATCGACCTATCGCGGAAGCACTATCTGCATTTTTCAAGGAGCTGTATTCCAAAGACCTATTGAACCTGGCTGCGCTGAAATCAGTGATCGGCGAAATAGACGACCACCACACGAAGTTCACCGAAGTCAACAAGCAGGGCAAGTGCCCCTTCTGCGGAATCCACGATGTCAAGGGCATCTATCATAGCAAACGGGAAGCCTATGACCATTATCTTCCCAAAGGGAAATACCCGTTCAATTCCATTAACTTTAACAACCTGACGCCCGCCTGCCACGAATGCAACAGCACATACAAACTCAGCCAAGACCCACTTTACGACGCTAAAGATCCATTGCTGGCCCAAACCGGCGGTCGACGAAAATCGTTCTACCCTTATCAAACATTACGCTACGCCATTGAGCTGGATATCACACTCAATTCACCGGATTGGACCCACATCACGCCTGATGATGTAAGCCTAACCACAGGACCTGAGGAGCTAAGAGAAGAAATCAACACTTGGCTGGACGTCTACGGTATTGAGGAGCGCTACAAAGCCAAGTGTTGTGGTGAAAACGATGGCAATTATTGGATTGAACAGGTGTTTGACGAGTGTCAAAACGACGGGAAAACGCCAGAGGATATTTTTGCCACTCTGTCACGGCAAGCCCACTTGAGACCTTTTGCAGAGGCAAACTTTCTCAAAAAATCTTTTCTGGAAGCCTGCCTGCGATCAGGGCTCTTTAACATGTAAAGGGACATGGGGTCAAACCTGAACTATTCACTAACGAACGGAGAATTCAAACAAGGGGCAGGGCTGTTTTGACTCCTTTAAATATTCAAACATGAGCCGAGATCAGCCTTGATTCCATAGGAGGGGTTTGAAATGGAGCGCCTTCTTTTATCCCAAAAGGGAAAAATATTGTAATCAACTCCCAATGCAAGAGGCTCACATGGACAACGAAGAACAATACATCACTAAACTCAAGCTCCAAAAAGAAGGCCTCATCCACGCCGTGTTGACCGGCATGATGAGGGTGAAAACATAACGAGACCATTCCCTAATGCCGATACCGCATCCCACACCGATTTATCGATTCATCCATGTGGAGAATCTCCCTCTTTGCCTGGAGAGGGGCGGAATATGAAGCTTCGGGACGTCCATAAAAAACTAAGAAATCAGTCGATCAAATCATATTTTTCCTTATGCCAATTTCCTTTTTGGTGTTCCGCTGAAACACCTCGTCAGATAGGGTCATACAGTGTTTAGCACTCTCATGAGACGGCGGCATTGAGAAGGATAGGCCAGCATCGCTGATAGTTCATCCTGTTGATTCATATGGCTGTCTGGAATCAGCATGAAATGACAAATGCCTACAAATTTTCGACGCTTTGTTCTAAAATCGCCTGAAAATCTCTTGCCGTCAAGAAAAAATCCCATATATGGAAAATTTTACCTTGAAAATGGGTTCCGAGGTTCAGGGTTCAAGGTTCAGGGTTCAAGGTTCAGGGTTGGTAAGAGAAACCTCAAGGAGAATTGGGGCCTAACTGACTGAAGGTATTTTCATTTCCAACGGTGACGAACCATTCATCATGAGCGTTTGGCTACAAGAAACGGAGGCGTATCTAACATGGAGAGTCAGGTGGAGTTGAACAGGGAACGGGTCAGACTGCGGGAAAAATTTTCGGCGGCGGTCCCCGAATTCATGGAGGCCGAGACAGCGGTGCTGGATATCGCCTACCGGGACGGGGAACTCAGTGCCAAAATCAAACGGTTGATCGCTCTTGGGATTGCGTTGAGGGCGCGCTGCGTTAACTGCATCGTATCCCAGACCCAGGGCGCGCTGGATGCCGGGGCCACGAAAGGGGAAATTCTTGAGACCCTCCAGGTAGCCGTGGCCATGAGCGGCACCCCTGGGATCGCCGAATCCCTGCGGGTGATCCGGTTTTTGGAAGAACTGGGGATTTGATTGCAACCGGGAGGGTAAAGGCCCGGAAATGTGTGTGCATGTTGACATCATTTCCGGGCCTGAGCCCTGTTACAGGACGAGCTTTGCCACCCTTACCGCGCCGACCTTGAATTCCGGGATCTTGGCCAGGGGATCAACCGCCTCCGCGTTGGTCAGGACATTGGTCGGCACCTCGCCAAAGTGAATCGGAAGGAAGAGGGTGCCGGGCACCACCGAACGGGTGAGCCGGGCCGGGGCCTCGATATCGCCCCTGCGTGAGGAGAGGGCCAAGATATCTCCGTTCTTTACGCTCAGCTTTTCTGCATCTTCGGGGTTGATATCCACATAACCCGTTTTCTGTTCCGCATCGAGATGCCTCGATATCCGCGTCATGGTGCCGGTGTGGTAGTGGGCGAACATCCGGCCGGTGGTCAGGAAGTAGGGGTATTGCGCATCGGGCAATTCCGCGGGGTCCTGGTAGTCCACGGCAAAGAATTTGCCCTTGCCTCGGGGGAACTGGTCTTTGTGCAGATACGGCGTTCCCGGATGGTCCTTATCCGGGCAGGGCCACTGGAGCCCGTCCAGACCCATCCGCTGGTACGTCATGCCAGCATAGCTCTTGGGCGTCAATGCCGCCATCTCATCGAATATCTCTTCTGGATTCTCATAGCGCATCTCATAGCCCATGGCCGTTGAGAGCCTGCAGATGATCTCCCAGTCGGGGAGCGTGTTGCCGATGGGGTCGATCGCCTTTCTAATCCGCATGCAGCGGCGCTCGGTATTGGTAAAGGTCCCTTCCTTTTCGGCTACCGACGCCCCGGCAAGTGCCACATCCGCGACCTGGGCGGTCTCTGACAAAAAGAGTTCCTGAACCACCAGAAAATCCAGTTTCTTCAGGGCATGATTGAAGTGGTTCCAGTCCGGGTCGCTCAGCTTGGGATTTTCACCGATCACATACAGCCCCTTGAGCTTTCCCTCCAGCATGGCCGGAACCATGTCGGTAATGGTCAGACCCGGCGTGGCCGGGAGCGGTGTCCCCCAGGCCGTGGAGAACTTTTCCCGCACGACCTCATCCGCCACCGGCTGATACCCGGTCAGGACATTGGGAAGCCCCCCCATGTCGCAGGC
>JAUPKT010000425.1 GCA_030837305.1 Thermodesulfobacteriota bacterium | reverse complement strand
AGATACTTTCTCTATCCCTTTGGTATATCTCGAGGGCCTCTTTTCCATTAACGGCCGTGACGACCCTATAACCAATTTCGTTGAGAAGCTTAGCCCCTAGATCCCTAATATCCTCTTCATCCTCGACCAGGAGAATCGTCTCAGTGCCCCCTCGGATCGGTCCATCATTCGTTCGGGTTTCCGAATCTCCTGCTTGTTCAATGGCTGGGAAATAAATTTTGAAGGTAGTACCCTGCCCTGGCTCGCTGTAACAGGCGATATAGGCGCCATGCTGTTTGACAATGCCATAAACCATAGCGAGCCCCAGACCTGTTCCTTTCCCAGCCTCCTTGGTCGTGTAGAAAGGCTCAAATATGTGGCCCAGCGTTTCTTTATCCATGCCGTGACCGGTATCCGATACGCTCAGGAGGGCGTAGTCTCCAGGTTTGGCCCCAATGAGAGTCTCACCAAACTCCTCGTCTAGAACCACATTCGCAGTTTCAATAACAAGACGTCCGCCTTCAGGCATGGCGTCTCTTGCATTGACGGCGAGGTTCATCAATACTTGATCCATCTGGGTTGGATCGGCATGGATACGGTCCAAGTCGTCTGAGAGGATCAGCTCAATATCAATCATCTTGGGGATGGTTCGTTCCAGGAATTTTTGAGTCTGACGAATACGCTGATTCAGATCGAGGTCGAGCGGCTTTATCTCAGTTTTTCTGCTGAACGTGAGCAACCTTTGAACCAGGTCGGCGCCGTTTCTGGCTGACAGAAGTACTTTTCCCAAGTCATTTTTCAAGCGATCAGGAAGATCCTCGTCAGCAAGGACCAACTCGGAGTACCCCAAGACCACTTGCAAGATGTTGTTGAAATCGTGGGCAATGCCCCCAGCTAGGGTCCCTACTGATTCCATCTTCTGGGCTTGGATAAGCTGGTCCCGCAGAGCTTCCCGTTCCTCCTCTGTCTTCTTACGGTAGGTGATGTCTTGATTCACCCCGAAGGTCTTGACCGTCCTTCCACGGTCGTCCTTAACTACGAAATGTCTGACACTGATGTGCCCGATCTCTCCATCGGCATAGAGTATGCGGTGCTCAATTTGTTGGCTGAAGTGGGGATCAGTGGTTTCAATGGCTTTCCGAATTTCGTCGGCGATCATGCCCATATCGTCAGGATGGACAAAACGTCGAGCATAGTCTGCTGCGGACATCGTGTATCCGCCCACGTGCTCGACGCTAGTGCGAAATATTTTGTAGAAATGGTCGTTGAAGGTAAACAAATCTTTGGTGAGGTCGTATTCCCAATGTCCCAGACTTGCTATTTCCAATGCGTTGGCTAGTTGCTGCTCACTCCTAATCCGTTCCTCCTCGGCGTGCTTGCGGTCGGTGATGTCCACTATTGTCGATATAAAATGAAGAGGTTTGCCCTCATGATCACGTCGTATTACGACGCTGACATCGCCCCAGATATAAGATCCGTTTTTGTGAACGTACCTTTTGTTGAATCGAGCTGAGTCCTTGTCACCCTTCAGGAGCCGGTCCAGTATTTCTTGAATTGTTCCAACTTCCTCTGGAGGCGTGAGCTGCTGCCATGTCTTGTTTCTCAACTCGCCTTCAGCGTAACCCAGCATATCGCAAAAAGCTTTGTTGACGTTGATTTCACCAGTGGGTAATGTCATGGATTTTCCGACGTTTGCAGATTCAAAAACATGCTTGAATTTGTCCTCGCTTACCCGCAGAGCCTGTTCCGCCTTCTTGTGGTCGGTGATGTCCTGGAAGGTTACAACCACCTGTTCCAACTCTTTCTTATCATTTATGACTGGATAGGCGTTGACCAGTAACCAAATTCGATCATTTGTCCGAGGCCTATTGATACCAAGTACTTGGTTCCCAACGGGTTCGCTGGTCTGTATAACCCGTTTTACGGGGTATTCGTCGAGGGGCATCGGCGTTTCATCTTCGCGAACGAAGCTCCAAGCACAATCAAAAGCTGTTTTACCCCCCATTTCATCGCGAGACAGACCAAGAAGCGCGGGCGCCACATTATTAAAGAGCAGGATACTAGTATCAGGCCCATGTACTACAATCCCGGCATGCAAATTCTCGATAAGGAGGCGATATCTTTCTTCTGACTCACGAATTGTTGCCTCTGCCCGATTGCGTTCGGTGATGTCCTCGAAGACAACACAGAATCTCTCAGGGGAATCCCAAGGCCTATACACATTGCATTGATACAATTTCTTCGTCGGCTCATGATACATTTCAAATTCTTTGGCGCGTCCTGTGACCGCAACCTCTCCATAGTTCTCTATCCAGCTCGACTCCGTTCCTGGCCAGACCTCATGAACGGTTCTGCCCCTGACTTCTTCGTTACAGACGCCAGTGATTCGTTCGTATGCTTTGTTGATGTACGCGAATCGATAACTGACGAACTTCCCATTCTCGTCGAAAACTGATTCAAATAGAACGAATGCGTTTATCATACTCTCCAAGAGCCACCGGTGCTCCTCCTCGCTTTCCCGCAGAGAATTCTCAGCCTCTTTGCGCTCTGAGATGTCTGACACAATTGTTCGACACCGACTGAATTCTCCACTCTCGTCCTGTACCGCCACCGACTCAAGTTGAGCACAGAATTGAGAGCCGTCTTTACCAGTCAGGTTGATTTCACAAGTCTCCCTGGATCGAGTCTCAAAGACCTGCTGAAGATGCAAGTAGTAAGCACCCTCGAACTCTTTGCAGACAAAGCGGGAGAAAGGTCTATTGATCAATACCCGTCTCTCTTCACCCAAGAGTCGGACCGCTGTGAGGTTGGCTTCCAGAATGAGCCCTTTGTCATTCAACGTGACGTAACCCGCAGGGGCAAAGTCGTAGAGGTCCAGGCACCTGTCCTTCAATTCTTCCAGATTGGCCTGAGCTTGGCGCAAATCCTCATTCTGCATCTCCAACTCAATTTGGTGGACTCTAAGTTCGTGGATAATCTCTTCTGGGGTTTTGTCCTTAAATTT
>JAUPKT010000424.1 GCA_030837305.1 Thermodesulfobacteriota bacterium | reverse complement strand
GCGTATGTTGTGATGCCGGGATCCAATAGCCACATATTCCCGAGGGCACCAATCTCGAGTGAGAGAACATCCTGATGGATGTGAGAAAACCCGGGGGGGCCTGCCCTGAACAGAGCATGATGTGAAGAGCTGAGATGTCCTGAACGCATAACCGTTACGCCGCTGTCCGGAAAAGTGCTGGAGGAAACATAAGGGGGATTTCCAGACGCTCCATGGGTACCGATCCATTTAAGTGCAGGTTTATCAATGATCTGTTCCAGTTGTTTCAATAACGCGGCATAATTGCCCTTCGTGCCCCCAGAGTCATTGAGAGACGGCCAAGTAAAGTCGGGACGGGAGAGGCAAACCAAATAGTCTGAGCCCTTTATCAGGGTCTCAAGGAAATTTCCGGGCAAACGGAAATTGAAAAAATCAGCGGTCTGAACGACGTCTGATAAAGCCCCGAGGCAAATGGCGTGGTAGAGAGGCGACATCTCAAAGTGGACGCCGTCTTCGAAAAATTGTCTTGCCACCTCTCTTTCAAGGCGGTCAATTCCGGTTGACAACCATGTCGTCGAGTCCTTAAATTCCGAAAAACAAAGACCCAAAATCGTTAATACCGCTGATTCTACAAAGATCCAGTTGTTGGCGTGACCCTGATGATCCAGAAGACTCCTCGCCGATTCCCACACCGAGGCAAGCATTGAAAATCTTGTGTCCTGCTGCAGCAACCCACTTTGCCATATCACTCCAAAGATCCAGAGCCACTCCCTCATCCGCCAGGCAATGGACAGAGTCTCCCAAGAGGGACCTGCCCCTCCATTTGAACCTACGGGAACCGGACAGCGCTGTGTCCAACTTGTAACGATATCATTGATTGCTTGCGCATCGGAATCCATCCTGGTGGTAGCAAAATGCTGCACGAGGATTCTTAGAAAATGGTGCCGGTGCAAAAAATGGCGCCACTCGAGTTCCCCTATCGGGTTACAATCCCATCGGGGAGGAAAGCCCACATGATGCCCTAAAATGTATCCGGCTCTTATTTCATCAGCTCGCTCAATAGGCAGATGGTGCGGAGGTGGAATTGCCAAACCAAGATTATGTTCTTTGAATGGCCAATTCTTGCCGGCGCTACATAGGTGATCCAATAATTCCTGCCTCTCTATCTGCCCCAGTAAGCCGGCGTGACTCAGTCGAGGGCCTTGAGGGACCCGTCTCTGCTCGCCAACAATTGCCTCGATATAAACCGCGGCATCAGAGTTCGCTCTCACATGCCATTCAAATGCCAAATTCAGAGTTATTTGAAAAATATCCGTCCAGTCTTCTCGAAATCCATAAGTCCCGAAACACTCGCGAGGAAATCTTACTTCACGACGGTCTTCAGCTTGGAGGTGCTCTCTATTCCCGGTAGTGGAGATATCATGCATGTCTTTACGGAAAGTCCGGGGTCCATGCACAAGGTGGATTCCGACTAAAATTGTGTGCCGAGACTCATTTCGCAGAACAAAGGATAGGCTGTTGAATCGTGAAAGATCTCTCTCCACCGGTTTGAGGATAATAGATGATTTTGGCCTGACTCGCTTTCCGATGGGTTTCTGCAAAAAGCTGGTCGACCCGTCCTGGTTAACCACGACCATATCGACGGGTTCCCGCAGCACTACATGGTCTAGAGAGAAGAAATCAGATGGTAGGGACGGGTCATTCATGGTTCAACGATTCATGAAGATGCGACAAAATACGGCCCACCAGAGTCGCAGGACTCTTGTCCTGCACAATCCGTGGAAGAACGGTTTTTTGATGCAGTCCCAATATTCGCGGAAATTCATCTGCAAAGCCACCACTGCCTGTAAGGATACCGATGGCCTTATCCTTGCCCAGTTCATCAACAGCTATGGTAAATTCATTGAGCGTGCCCATTCCTCCGCCAACAAAAATGCATGCATCAGCGCTGCGAACAAGTATGACGTTTCGGCCTTTGCGACCCATACCGGTAAATATCAAGATCTGCTTTCCCACAGGGTATTTGTACATCTCTTCATGTTCAATGATGTGATTAGCAGGTGAGATTCCGATAGCCAAGCCGGCGTTTGCCATAGCGCCCTGTACAGCAGCATACGGCAATCCAGGACATCCGCCCGTCAGGAGTATGCCCCCAGCTTCAGCAATGGTTTTTCCTATGACGAACGCCTGGTCATGTTGAATTGAATCAACTTTTCCTGAAGCCGATCCTAATACTGCTAGGTTCCACTTTCTTCCACCATTTGTCATGGCAGTTACCCTAAGCCCATTGATCGCGTAACCCAAGTATCATCTCAACCTCAACAAACAGTCAAGCTCCTGTCAAACTCCGGGGCCGGAGGGCCCACTAATACGGGTATCACCTTGACACTCTCGGCATCAAGCGCTACGGTTTGACGGTTAGATTGCCTGATTTGTT
Source organism: Thermodesulfobacteriota bacterium (assembly GCA_030837305.1). Lineage (GTDB taxonomy): Bacteria > Desulfobacterota > Desulfomonilia > Desulfomonilales > Desulfomonilaceae > JAUPKT01. Next base: position 830 of record JAUPKT010000424.1, on the reverse strand, counting down.
TGAGAGTCCCCATGCAAAATTATTCAGTGCTGATATTGGCAGCAGGAAAAGGGACCAGAATGAAATCCCATACCTGCAAGGTGCTCCACCATATTGCCGGGCATCCGATGATTTTCTATGTGTTGGATTCCCTTGAGAAGGCTGGTTTGACTGATGTCTCGCTGGTAGTAGGGCACGATGCCCAAAAGGTTAGGGATTCATTGAATTCGCGCTGCCTGCGTTTTGTGGAACAATCTCCGCAACTGGGGACAGCACATGCGGTAGCCGCGGCACGCGATCTGTTCTTACACTGTGACGGAAACATTCTGATCATGTGCGGTGATGTTCCTCTTATCACCCCCGAAACAATTAAGGAGTTCATTGTCAGTCATGAGACAAACGTGAGTGTACTCACAGTACTTACGACAAGAATTGATAACCCCACAGGTTATGGGCGTATCATCAGAGATTCACAGGGTAGAATTGCCCGCATCGTTGAGGAGCGAGACGCTTCATCGACGGAGCGAGATATTTGTGAAATAAATACGGGCATATACCTTGTGGAGGCGCGTCTGCTCTACGAACTCATTGACCGGATACGACCGAACAATGTTCAAGGTGAATACTACCTGACCGATATAGTGGAAGAGGCCGTCAAGGAAGGAATTTCTGTGTGGCCTTGTGTATTGGAGAACTACGTGGAAGCGCTCGGCATCAATCGAAGATCTGAACTGGCTCGTGCAACGCGGGTTATCTGGGATAAAGTCAGAGAGAGCCTCATGGATGCAGGAGTTACCATGGTAGATCATCAGACGGCATACATTGATGCCGGCGTTCAAATAGGTCCGGAT
>JAUPKT010000423.1 GCA_030837305.1 Thermodesulfobacteriota bacterium | reverse complement strand
TGATGCCTACAATCCCACTCGGGGGCTCGCCAACCTTCAGGAAATGAAGGGAAATGTCTTCGCCGTGTGCGGTGTTTTGGGAACAGCCATCCTCAATGCATCAAAGGAATTCTATACAGAGAACAAGATTCCTCTCATTACAGCGTACGCAGACGTCCGAATATGGGAGCAAATGCCGCGGGACAAGCTGAAATACGTCTTTATTGCATATCCTGATTATGGGGACGAAGCTCAGTACATGACCAAGTATGCCATAGACAAATTGGGTTCCAAGAAAGTGGCTCTCTTTTATCAAAATGATGATTATGGCAAGCACGCTCTGGACGGTCTGAAAAAAGAGCTGGCAGCCAACCCCGGCAAGGCAGAACTCGTGGGCGCAGTGCCCTATGAGCTGGCTGAGCGTGCTCTCGGCACGCACGCCCTGAAACTCAAGGAGACGGGCGCAGATACGCTTTTCATCTACACCACCCCCACTCATGGGGCGCTCATCCTAAAGGAAATCCATAAGATTGGTTTCAAACCAAAGGCATTGAGCACGTTCACTCTGGGCGATCCAATCATGTATAAACTGGCCGGGGACGTATGGGAAGGCACATACATCGCCCTCCCCGGCAACTCAGGACTACCTGGGTCCGACCCGGGTGCGGACAAGATCGTAGAAATCCTAACCAAGTACGACCCTTCTCTTAAAGGAAAAGAATATCTCGCTCTGTTCGGAGCGATGTCCATGATTCACATGGTGGAAGGTCTCAAGAACGCGGGCAAGGACCTAACCCCGGAAACTTTGATCCAAGGCATGGAAAAAATAAAGGAGTGGACGCCGGATGGAGTCGGAGCCCCCGTGACATACACGCCTGACCGGCGGCATGGGGTCAACGCTTCAAGAATGGGTGTGGCAAAGGATGGAAAACATGTGCCCATCGAGCCGTTCACGATCTTCAAACCACGGTTCTAATCCATGGCGCTCCTCAGCGTTAACAACCTTTTTATAAGCTTCGGCGGGATAAAAGCCCTGTCCGGAATAGATGTCTCTGTTGAAGAAAACGAAATCCTTACGGTCATCGGACCGAACGGATCCGGAAAAACCACTCTTTTCAACTGCATCTCAGGGATATACCGCCCTACCGCCGGTGAGATTACCTTCCTGGGCAAGAGCCTGGTAGGGGTCTCGCCGGGTCATATTGCCGAGCTTGGGATTGCCCGCACCTTCCAAAACCTGCGCCTTTTCATGCACATGGATGTGCTGGACAATCTCATGCTCGGCCGGCATATCAAATTCCACAGGAACCCTCTTAACGCTTTCTTTCGGCTCAGAAAAGAGGAGCTGAGACATAGAGAAGTGGTCGAGGAATTGATCGACTTTCTCGATCTCCAGGCCTATCGACATCTTCTCGTGGGTGACTGTCCGTACGGCGTACAAAAAAGAGTCGAAATGGGGCGTGCCCTCGCAACCGAGCCGAAACTCCTCCTCTTGGACGAGCCAATTGCCGGTCTGACCTCAGAGGAGAAAGAAGAATCTGCCTACCGGATCACAGAAATCCGAGGGCGATTCAAGACCGCAATTCTCCTTGTTGAACACGATCTCAGGATTGCTTCAAAGCTGGCCGATAGGATGATAGCCTTCGATCTAGGACTGAAAATAGCCCAAGGACTTCCGGAAGAAGTTCAAAGGCATCCGCAGGTCATCCGTGCATATCTGGGGGAGGGATAAGCAGTGGCAGACGACAAATCTTCAGAATCACTTCTTAAAATCGCCGGCATCGAAACGCTCTATTTTGATCGTATCTATGCCCTGCATGGGCTATCCCTGAAGGTCAAAGAAGGGGATATTTTCGCAGTGTTAGGGCCTAATGGAGCCGGTAAGACCACCCTCCTCAAGACCGTTGCCGGGTTGCTGAAAGATCAGCCGAAAAAGGGGATCATAGAATTCCAAGGCCGGCGTATTCATAGATTGCCACCGGAAAAAATAGCCTCCATGGGTATCGTCTACGTGCCGGAGGATCGTGGCCTATTCAGAGAACTCACCGTGAAGGAAAATCTCGAACTAGGATGCTGGGGAAGACGAGAAAAGGATACTCGACAGGACATGGAACACGTGCACAATTTGTTCCCTGTTCTGAAGACTCGCTCAAATCAGCAGGCCGAAACACTCTCCGGTGGCGAACAGCAGATGCTGGCTGTTGCACGCGCGCTCCTGCGAAAACCAAATCTTTTGATGTTGGATGAACCGTCACTGGGATTAGCCCCCATGGTTGCACGCACGGTTTATGACGCCCTCCTGGAGGTCAGCCGCGGCGGCACGACCATCCTTTTAGTCGAGCAAAATGCCAGGTTGGCGCTAAGTGTTGCCCATTACGGATACATCATGGAAAGCGGCCGCATCGTGCTGGAAGGTACGGCACAGGAGCTGGCCCAAAACGAGGACGTTCAGGAACTCTACTTGGGTCTGGGAGGTGAGGCTGCTGCATCCCCCAAAGGCTGGCGCCTCTACAAGAAGAGAAGGAGATGGTGATGTCCGCACTTCCTGAAAGCTTTCCAGAACTATTTTTCGGCCAAGTCGAACGCAAAGGAGATTCCACTGCTTTGCGGAAGAAAGAGCTTGGCATCTGGAAACGCATATCATGGCATGAATACGGACGCATGGTGGTTGAAGCGGCAGCGGGCCTGTTGGCATGCGGAATCGAGAGAGGAGACAAAGTATCCATACTCGGCGACAATCGACCTGAATGGCTTGTGTGCCATCTCGCAACAATGACGGTCGGAGGGGTGACGTGCGGTGTATACCCCACATCCGCTCCAGAACAGATCGCATACGTGGTCGGTCACTCCGAATCCAAACTGTTGTTCGTGGAAAATGAAGAGCAGGTGGACAAAATTCTCCAGATTCTGCCGGATCTTAAAGTCACAACCGTGGTTGTTTGGGACCCCAAGGGGCTTTGGGGATTCTCCCACCCCGGCATAATCTTTTACGACGAATTTCTGGAAAAAG
>JAUPKT010000422.1 GCA_030837305.1 Thermodesulfobacteriota bacterium | reverse complement strand
GGAGGTTCCGTAAGCGAGCACGCCAACTCTTCGGTAAGGATCTTCTCAAGTCTGTGAACCTCATCACCAAGAACACCGGCCGCACTTATTTTCTCTTCTGAAACTCCGACAAAGCTGATCTTTATGAGTCGAGTCATTTCGATGAGCTTGCTGAGCATGATGAGCATGCCCTCTTCAAGAGTCAACGCATCGGATACCGGGCTTTGATACAATTCCTCAATCTTGATGGTTTCAGAATCCAGTTTGGGGCTTAGCATTCTCAGTGGGTTAAAGAAAACTTGCTTGTCTTTCATGGACAACGGCCTCCTCGCAGTCTGAGTTTGGGATTCTTCTATCTCTGTTCAGCCGGTTTTCGGATTGTATACGAGTCGGTTGTCTGACCGAAAAATGCAACCGAATGCACGATGACCGGGCCGACCATTACGTGGGATGATCACACACTGATAACAGAAATTCCTTTTGAGCACAAGATTAGACGTCGAAATTATCCTACGTTTTCTCCGGATAAAAAGAAAGCCGCGTTATGCATTCAGGACCTTCATGGCGTGAACTGTTCACCTGCTTACTGACAGGATAACACTCCATTTTCTCTGGGGCATAAGGGCGAAAAAGCCTCTCAAATAGATCCCGATCATGATAATCGGAATCAACCCAGGGATCAAAGTCCTGAACATCCAATATCACAGGCATTCGGTCATGCAGTGTTCCAACAAGTTCGTTCGCCTGGGTAGTCAAAACCGCACATGATTCAAGGACTTCTCCTTGATCGCTTGTCCAACGGTCCCACAAACCTGCAAGAGCGGTAAGACGACCATCACGAAGCTGAATCACATAAGGAATCTTCGCAGCAGCCCCTGCCGACCACTCAAAGAAACCATTTGCAGGTATGAGGCAACGCCTCGACCGGAAAGCACCCCGAAAGGCAGGCTTTTCTCTCACACTCTCACACCTGGCATTGATGAAGCGTTTGCCGGGGGACGTTCCTTGAGACCAGGAGGGAACAAGGCCCCAGCTTACGTTCAAAAGACGATTGAGATGAACCCCTTTCGGGTCTCGCCTCACAATAGCCACCATTTGCCCCGGCGAAATGTTATAGCGGGGTTGAATAAGGGGCTCCTCGACTAATCTGAAGCGTTCCGCAATCTCGCTGCCCTTACTTATGAGGAAAAATCTTCCACACATCGTCATCACTTACCGGGATCTGAAAGTTCACTCGAGAAGGGCTCCACAACGCTCAAGGTCACGATTCTCACCATCGGCGCTATTTTCTATAGCATCAGCCTGGAGATTATTTCCTTCATTATCTCCGTCGTTCCTCCTCCAATGGAAAGGATACGACTGTCTCTGAAGAGTCTTTCCACCGGATATTCACGCATAAAACCATATCCTCCGTGAATCTGAACCGCAGCATCACAAACCCTCTGACAGATGTCCGCAGAAAATATCTTGGCCATGGAAATCTCCTTCACCATATTTTCTCCGGCCTGTATTCTTGACGCGATGCGGTAGGTGAATTCCTTGCTCACCTCGACGAGGACCGCCATATCCACCAGCTTATGGCGGGTGACCTGGAAGCCGATGATGGGCCTCCCAAATGCCTCCCTCCGGCGCGCATAGTCAATGGAGTGTTCCAGAGCAAGTTCAGCGGTCGTATTGGCCATGAGAGCCAAATAGAGTCGCTCCTTCTGGAAGTTGTGCATGATGCCGTAGAATCCGGAGCCCTCCTCTCCGAGCAAGTTCTCCGCTGGTACGCGCACGTCGTTCAACGCCATTTCCGCCGTGTCTGACGCCCACCAACCCATCTTTCGCAGTTTCTTGGATATAGAAAAGCCAGGAGACTTCGTCTCCACCACTATGAGACTTACTCCCTTGTGCCCAGGCTCCCCTGTTCGAACGGCCATCGTGACAAAGTCAGCTCGACAACCGGAGGTGATCATGGTCTTGGATCCGTTGATCACATAGTAATCCCCATCGCGCACCGCACGGGTGTTAATACTTGCCACATCAGATCCGCCGCCGGGCTCTGTTATCCCCAAGGCCGCTATCTTTTCTCCCCGCAGTACCGGTGGAATGAATCTCTGCTTTTGTTCTTGATTACCCAAAGCCAAAATCGGTGGCAGGGCAATTCCGTGGGACATCAGGCCGGCAGCCACACCTCCTGAACCTGATCGGGTGAGTTCCTCCGTAACGACAACCTCGTGGAAAAGATCAGTCAGCATGCCGGTCCATTCCTCAGGGTAGCTAACCCCCAGAATTCCCACCTCAGCCGCCTTTCGGAATAGGTCCCGGGGGAATTCGCCGGCCTCTTCCCAATCTTCAACGTAAGGTTTGATCTCCTTCTCCACAAATTTCGCAGTGGTTTGCCTCAGCATTCTGTGAGTTTCACCAAAATAATCCATCGAGTTCCCCATTGTTCTCCTTGTACTGTCATTTCACAAAAGTCGTGAACACTTGCCTCTCATCAAAAACGACCCTTTTCAAAACTTAGGGGGAGGAATGACGACCGCCTCGCCTGTCCCAACCGTTTCTCCCCTCTGATTGGTCCATAAGAGGCGCAGTCTCACTCGCTTTTTCTCCTCCATCTTTTCAATTATTTCGGCCGTTGCGGTTATCGTATCGCCAAAATACGTCGGTGCACGAAATTTCGTGGTGATCTCAAGCGCTATAGTCCCCAAGCCAGGCAGCTTCGTGCCGAGTACCGGCGCTATAAGACTCTGAGGAAGGCCCCCATGTGCGATCCGCTTTCCGAACGGGGTCATCCTGGCAAACTCCTCGTTCACGTGGACAGGATTAAAATCTCCCGTGATACCCGCAAACAAAATGACATCAGTCTCTGTAATAGTCTTGGAAAAAGACGCTTTCATCCCAATTTCCAGTTGGTCATACCCGAGTCCCAATTCAAATTCCATAAGACCTCTCCATGTGATTTGTTCCCAACGCTGTGTCGAGAATGGACGGCATTCAGAATATAGGATCCCTCTGAATTTGAAAATTCTTTTGTTCCCGCAGGCGATAACAGCGGCCTCGACACGGCATGGAACCATCTATATAATGCCGTTCCAACCTTTCGGGGCCTATTGATGGGGATTTACTTCCTTATAACGTTCATTTCCTGACAAGTGGTTGACCTTGGATCACAAAGCAACACGTGAACTTCTCCTGGAGGCGTACCAGGCCTTACTCACGAGATTTGGGCACAGACAATGGTGGCCGGCGGAAACACCCCTCGAAGTATGTGTGGGCGCTGTTCTTACACAAAATACATCATGGAATAACGTGACACTGGCAATTGCAAATCTTAAAGTAGCTAGGGCTTTAGACCTAGGCGCGCTCTACCAAATGGAGCAGGACACTTTGGCAGGAATCATCAGACCGAGCGGATATTACAACGTCAAGGCTAAGAGACTGAAAAGCCTGGTGGCATACATCGTCCGCGTATACAACGGCAACTTAGAACGGTTCTTCGATCAAGCGGTTACTCATTTGAGGAGTGAATTGCTGTCCGTCAACGGCATAGGAAAGGAAACTGCGGACAGTATTATCTTATACGCAGCTCAAAAACCCATATTCGTGGTGGATGCATACACCAAGAGAGTCTTTGGGCGGCACGGCATCGTGCCCTTGGAAAGCGACTACGACTCAATTCAAGAATTCTTTCACAGGCATCTGCCGAAAGACACTTTGCTTTTTAACGATTATCACGCTCAATTGGTGGCGGTAGGTCACAATCACTGCAAGAAAAGACCCATCTGCAAGGACTGCCCTCTCTCAACAGTGTTTTCAGGACACATGGGGTAAGAGCGATAAGCCCGGGAGAGCATTCACACCCCCGGGCTCAGGGCGTTAATCTGAAATGGTGTAAGACCCCTTCTTCTCAGGGTCGAATTCTATGTTGGCGCGTACATAAGCAGCCTTAAGACCTGCCTTTTTCAGTAAAGTGTACGCCATTTCCGCACGGGCTCCCGTGGCACAATGAATCACAATATTCTTGTCCTTGGGCAATTCGCTCAGTTTTTGCTCCAACTCATCCAGCGGGATGTGTTTTGCGTCGGCAAAAACCCCTGCGGTTACCT
>JAUPKT010000052.1 GCA_030837305.1 Thermodesulfobacteriota bacterium | reverse complement strand
CTTGGGATGAAATCGCTCCTTGAGCAAACGCGGCCACAGACGCCGTGCAGCTCGGTACTTCGCTATCTCCTCGAAGAAATCACTATGTGCCGACAGAAAGAAACTCAGCCGGGGAGCAAAATCGTCTATCTGGAGACCACGGCGCAACATTTCTTCGCTGCAGGCCAGTGCATTGCACAACACGAGGCCCACTTCCTGAATGGCGTTGCAGCCCGCCTCGCGGTAATTGTACCCCGCAAAACTAACCGGGTTCCAACTGGGGACGTTGCGGGTGCAGAACTCAATGGCATCACAACTCAGCTTGAACGAAAACCACGGAGGAAGCACTTCGGGGGAGATTGTCACGGCGGTTTCCATGAGAAAATCGTTCTGGCTGGTCCCCTTGAGCTGTACAAAGGGAATGCCCCGGGCGAGGGCATTGGCAAAAAACATGGATTGAACGCTTATGTTGCAGATCGGCTGGCAGGTCACCAGGGAGCAGCTTACCTCGTCTATGGGAATGCCGTCGAAAAGGATCGCCACATCCTCCACGGTATCGATGGCAACCCCTCCCCTACCCGCATCAGCATATGCCTTGGGATCGTTTGAATCGTATCCCCTCAAGGTTGGGTAATCGAAAACTCCGTTTATTCCACCCGCACCTTCTTTGAGGAGGAACTTATATCTCTTGTTTGTTTCTTCCGGAGGACCGTATCCGGCGAGCTGCCGGTGTGTCCAGGGTCTGCCCCTGTACATGGTCGCGTGGACACCACGCAAATAAGGTTCCTGGCCGGGGAATCCCAAGTCTCTCAAATAGTCCAAGTCTGCCACATGCCGTGGCGTGTACAGAGGTTCAACCGGCAAACCTGAAAGTGTTGAAAACTCCTGTCGCCTTTCTTGTTCTTTGCCGTATGTCTTCCGAATCCATTCCTGCTCAGCTTCGACGATGCCGGCGAAGGCTTCTGACACCTCGGAAGTTGTTTGCCTGCTTTCTACCTTTGTATCAGTCATGGATACGAATTATTCCTCAGCATAACACTATGTACGAACGGTTGTCTCGAGATACTCCACGATTTCTCCCGTGTCGGTTCCCGGCAGAAAAATACGTCCCACCCCGATCTCGGAGAGATATGGCCAGTCTTTCTTGGGTATGGACCCTCCACCGAACACGATTAAGTCAGAAACAGACTTATCCGTCAGCAAGGCCATGATATCGGCAAAGATCGTCTTGTGGGCCCCGGAGTGAATGCTGACGCCAATGGCGTCGACATCTTCGTCCAGCGCTGTCTGAACGATTTGCGCAGGGGTTTGGTGTAGACCAGAGTAGATGACTTCCATCCCTGCGTTGGTTAGCGCCCGTGCCACGACTTTGGCTCCGCGATCATGACCATCCAGACCCGCTTTTGCTATCAAGACTCTTATGTTGCCGCCCTTACTGCTCATCGGCTATCCTCGTCGCATTACTGTTAATAAGGACCCGGCTGTGCACGGTGGTATCTTTCTTCAGAAATCGTTCTCTTCATTCCCGTATGATGACTCCTGTTGTTGCCTTACCGGGCCGGGTGGCATTTAGAAGACTACTTGTTCGCAGTATTCTCCGAATTCCTGGCGCATAGCGCCGATGCATTCGCCCAGTGTAGCCCCTATCTTGACCGCCTCTGTGATGGTCGGCATTACGTTTTCTTGGGTTCGGCAAACCCTGCGTATCTCATCGAGCCGCGCCTCGGTTTGTTGCTGGTTCCGATTCTTCTTGAACTCCTTGAGAGCAGCGATCTTCTGGCTCTCGAACTGAGGATCATTCTCCCTGAGTTCAATTTCAGTTTCCTCGTCCTCCACAAATTCGTTGAGCCCTACGATAATCCTTTCTTTGGTCTCGATGGATCGCTGGTACTTGAAGGCGGAATCGGATATTTCGCGCTGGAAAAACCCTTTTTCTATGGCAGGTACCACCCCTCCAAAATCCTCAATTAACTTGAAGTACCGATAACATTCAGTCTCCATTTGGTCCGTGAGGGCCTCAACGTAATAGGATCCGCCGAGAGGATCAGCAGTCAGAGCAGCGCCACTCTCAAAAGCGATGACCTGTTGGGTCCTCAGTGCAATCTTTTCCGAGCGTGGAGTCGGGACAGAGAACGCTTCGTCGTAGCTGTTGGTGTGCAGCGACTGAGTGCCTGCCAGTACAGCAGCCAAGGCTTGCACGGTGGTGCGGATAACGTTGTTCAGCATCTGCTGGGCTGTGAGTGAGGAGCCGGAAGTCTGAGTATGGACACGGAAAAGGCACGAGCGTGGATTCTTGGCTCCAAATTGTTCCTTCATTTTGCGAGCCCAAATTCTTCTCGCGGCTCGATATTTTGCCACGTTCTCAAAGAGATCGTTGTGCGTCTTGAAAAAGAACGACAGTCTTGGCGCGAATTCGTCAACGGAAAGCCCTGCTTTGACTCCCTCCTCCACATACGTCAGACCATTGGCCAAGGTGAATGCCAACTCCTGAACAGGATTCGCACCGGCTGAAGCGATGTGGTATCCGCTGATGCTGATGGGGTTGAATCGCGGGAGATGCCTCGCACAGAAGGTAATGGTGTCCATGGTAAGACGAAGGGATGGTCGCGGAGGAAAATAATATGACTTCTGGGCTTGATACTCTTTCAGAACGTCGTTCTGCATGGTACCGGTGAGACTTTGTAATGGGATTCCCCGGTCTTCGGCCACGGCACAAAACATTGCAAGGATTACAGAGGACTGGGAATTGGAAACGAAGTTGACACTAATGCTTTCCAGTGGAATTCCGTCGAGGAGGTTTCGCATATCCTGAACGGTATCGATGGCCACTCCGCAGCAGCTTCCCACTTCACCCCTGCAGAGAGGATCATCGGAATCCCGGCCCATGATTGTGGGCATATCTAAGCAAATACTGATTCCTGTGGCCCCCATTTGTATGAGCTGGCGAATACGCTCGTTTGCCTGGGTGGGAGACCCAAGTGAGCCGAGTTGTCGTATGGTCCACAGTCGACCTCTATACATGTCGGGATGAATTCCCCTGACATACGGGTATTGGCCCGGGTCACCCAAATCCTTTGCGTAGTCGAGGCCTGCAATGTCTTCCGGTCCGTATGACGTTTTGATATCGAAGCCGGAAAGATTTTGGGATGGGGCCACTCCTGTGAACTTTGGCTCATTTGTATGAGAATTCTCTTTGATGGCTTTCTTGCTCATTCTGTATTGCTCCCGGCTCACACCTTCAAGAAAGTGCTAAGGACCTCTTCAACCACCGAATATGGGTCTGAGGACCCTTCCAGAATTTCTTTGATGTACTGACGTTTTTTTCCTGTGCCGCTGAGCCCTTTGAAAATGAATTTTTCGACCTCGTCCCGAAAAACGAGGCTAAGTTCCTGCTCGATGCGTTTCGCCTGGATCCTTTCTATGACGAGGCTTTCGTGGAGGTATGCCTGGTGGGCTGTAATGGCTGCCACGAGTTCATCTATCCCCTGAAGATCCTCGGTCTTAGGTGCGGACGCCACCGTGGGAATAATTCTCGCCACCGCCCATCCGCTATCCTTATGGGTCATTGCCATGTGCATGGTGGCTTCGAGGTTTCGCAAACAGTTCACGGCTCCATCAAGGTCAGCCTTGTTGAGCACGACAATGTCTGCGATTTCCATGATCCCGGCCTTCATAGCTTGGATGTCGTCTCCCATGTTTGGAGTCAGCACAAGAACGCACGTCTGTGCCACGTGAATAATGTCCACCTCGTCCTGGCCTGCGCCAAGGGTTTCGACGATGACCAAATCATTGCCCATGGCCTCCATGATTCTGACCACATCGCTCGTGGACCGTGCCAGGCCGCCAAGGTAGCCGCGGGAACTCATGGATCGGATGTACACTCCGTCGTCCAGCGCATGGGCTTGAAAGCGAATGCGATCCCCGAGAAACGCCCCGCCGGAAAACGGGCTGCTGGGATCCACCGCCACCACACCCACTCGCTTGCCCTGATCTCTGAACTTGCGGATCAAGTGAGTTATGAGACTTGATTTTCCACTGCCTGCTGCCCCTGTTACCCCTACCACCATTGACTTGCCCGTATGCGGGTACACAAGCTTCATCAACTCGTTGGTATTGGCTGACTGATTCTCCACGAGGGTGATCATTCGAGCCGCAGCCCGACGGCTGCCCCCAAGGAGGCTCTGAACGAGCGTCTCGTGATTTTCCGAGAGCTTTTCAGCCATTTTTCAGCCCTTACCTCGAACGTTATTCTTGATGAAGTCGACAATGGATTCCGTGAGGGACCCACCCCTGAATACTTCATGCACGCCCATCTCTTTCATCACAGGCACGTCTTCTGGAGGAAAGGAGCCACCCACGACAAAGAGGACATCGTCCAGACCGTTTTTTCTTATCTCGTCCACGATCTTGGGGGTGTATACAAGGTGCTCCCCTGAAAGGTAGCTCAGTCCAATCACATCGGCGTCTTCATCGATGGCCGCCTTTACGATTCCTTCGGGCGTATGATACATTCCGAGGTACACGACCTCCATCCCGGCCTCTTTGAGCAGAGTAGCCACTACTTTGGCCCCTCGATCGTGCCCGTCCAGGCCTACCTTGCTAATGATGACCTTTATCTTCTCCGTGTTCATGCCAAACTACTCCCCGGGTCAGGATCCTTAGTTAAATGGTGATTCCACAATCTGCATGGGATCGTACGAATAGCCCATGACCTGACGAACAGTACCAAGAAGCTCTGCCGTGGTGGCCCGGGCCTTAGTGGCTTCGATCATGGCGGGGATAGTGTTTTTCCCTCCGGCAGCGTCTTCACGCAAACGCTCAATGGTCTCCCGAAGTGTTGTCGCGTTCCGTGTCCGCTTCAAGTCCTGCACTTCAGATATCTGTTTTAACGCCGACTGTTCTGAGATTCGCTGCACACCCAGGGGGGTCTTTGTCTCGGCATCGGCGTTGAATATATTGACACCTACAATGAGCTTGTCACCACCGTCGACCTCTTTTTGGCGTAAGACAGCCTCGGACTCAAATTTGCGATCCAGCCACTCGGTTCGGATAGCCTCTGCCATGCCACCCACGTCTTCAACTTCCTTCATGCATTTCAAGGCCTCTTCCTCGATCTTGTCGGTGAGGCTCTCAACAAAGTACGAACCGCCCAATGGATCAGCCACGTTGGTGACACCGGTTTCGTACGCGAGGATCTGTTGAGTTCTCAGGGCCTGAAGATGTCCCTTTTCGGTGGGCAGACACATGGGCTCGTCATAGGAACAACAGTGGAGGGACTGCACGCCGCCGAGCACTGCAGCCAAGGCCTCATAGGCGATGCGGACAATGTTGTTGAGGGGCTGCTGGGGAACCAGAGAGCAACCGGCGGTGTGCACGGCAAACCGGAACTGCATGGATCGTGGATCCTTGGCTCCATACTTTTCTTTCAGGAGTTTTGCCCACATGCGCCTGGCTGCTCGGATCTTGGCGATCTCCTCGAAGAAATCCACGTGACATGACACATAAAAGGTAAAACGGGGGGCAAAATCGTCTATGTGAAGCCCGCGTTTTAGGAGTTCTTCGATGTAGCACATGGCGATGCCGAAACCGTATGCCACTTCCTGATGAGCCGTGATGCCCTGCTCCCTCAGGTCGTACATGTTCAAGGTAGTGTAATAGAACTTCGGCATGTTCCTGGTGCAGTATTCCATAACATCTGCACCGAGTTTTATGGAAAGATCCAACGGACACGCAGGCCGAAATCCGCAGTACCGGAAGTGAATCGGGTCATTCTGAATGGAACCCCGCAGGCAACTGATGTCGTAGTTTTTTTGCTGGGCCACGGCCACGTACTGAGCCATGGTCGCGGCCGCGGCCGTGGAAGCGGTAATGAGAGACCAACTCACCTTGTCCAAAGGAATGTCGCCCACGAGGGTCTCCATATCTTTGATGGAAGTGATGTTGACTCCAGTAAGGCCCACTTCGCTTTGGGCCCACGGATGATCCGCATCCAACCCCATCTCGTAGGTGACGTCTGCTATGGTATTCAGCCCGGTCCCGCCCTGCTCGAAGCAAAAGGCTGCCCGGTCATGGGTGTCTGCCGGGGACCCTATGCCGACGACTTCTCGTCTGGTCCAATAGCGTCCCCGGAACATATTACGATGAATGCCGCGGGTAAACGGAAAGTCCCCTGCGTCACCAATTTCGGTCTTGTAGTCTTTGGCTGCCAAGTCATCAGGAGTGTAAAGCTCCTTCATCTCATGACCGGACCATGTCTTGGAGCTCTGAGGCTTTTCATAGTAGGACTTGAGGTAATCATCCCAGTTAACATCGCAGGTTCCATCGATATCTTTTTTAATTGTTTGAGCTTGACTCATCGGTTGATCTCCTTGCCGGGCATCCGCAGTTGGGAGCAATCCATTATTATGTGGCTTATTTTTTTGCAGGTGAAACCGACTCTCGTTGGAGATGATTCCTGTTTTGGGGTGCATCCAGGACAAGATCTCGGTTTGGAGAGTCTTGGTATTTTATGTTTGTACAGTTCGAATTAGTGCTTGACTTACTGCTTGGTTAGTTTAACCTACTGATTAGTTATCTAACAAGAGATCTTCATCGAGTCAAGTTTTTTTTTGAGGGTCAATGTCTCAAAAGATTGCGTGATGAGATATAATCCCCATCGTCATTTTCAGAGTGATGCATGGATAAACAGGGGAAGACATGGAACCGGTGCCGGATTTCAAGGGATTGGAGAAGAGTGTTCGGAAGCAAAAGATTGTTGACACGGCGATCAGGGTTTTTCACGAAAAAGGGTTTAAGGCTGCCACTTTGGACGACGTGGCGCGGGAGCTTGGGCTGACCAAGGCCGCTCTGTATCACTATGTTGTCTCCAAGGAGGACCTTCTCACCACCATATACATTCAGGCCCTGGAAAGTTTCTTCCTCAATGCCGATGACATAGGCGTACGCGATCTTTCCCCCACGGAAAAGTTACGACTGCTTATTCGCAATCACATTAGCCATATCATAATTGGGAATCTGCCCATGTTTGCTGTGTTTTTCAGTGAAGAGAATCAATTGCCGGAGGATGATTTTCAAAAGCTTCGAGAGGAAAAACGGAAATACACGAGAGTTGTTCAGGGCATCATTGAGGAGGGCATTCGAGTGGGTCAATTCCGCCCTACGGACGCCCGGTTACAGGCCTACGCGATCATCGGAATGTGCAACTGGCTTTACAAATGGTATAAGCCTGAGGACAGCCCGTACTCACCGGATGAGATTGCAGACCATTTCATTGCGTTGCTGGAGAATGGATATATCGGTGGAGCGGGGAGCGATTCTCGGTCCATGGGGGTTGAGTCCATGTCCCGCAAGAGGGAACTCTTCGACACGCTCAAGAAAGAATCCGCTCATCTGGGCAACCTTATCGAAGAGCTGGAGCAGTTTGTTTAGATCCCTCGGAAGGCCTCCGATCCTCGGCCTTACAGCAACCTTGTTCCCCTCGAAAATGATTGGCATAAAATGACTATTGCAGAGCAGCAAGACTTCGATCGGTGGGAAAGAGCATCGCCGCCGTGACCATGACCCCCATGCCTTTCCGAGTCTAGAGCGTGGTCGGTGTCTACTTCTTGAGCCTTCCTATCATCTCGAGGAG
>JAUPKT010000421.1 GCA_030837305.1 Thermodesulfobacteriota bacterium | reverse complement strand
GTCATTTTCAGCAAGGGGAACATAGTGCGCATTTCAAAAAACAAAAACAGTAAGACGCTCCATGAAATCGTGAGTCGTAACTGGGAAGATTGGATTGACTACTGGGCGGTAGATTTTGAATATGGCAATACGGCTGAGAATACCGATGCGGTGAGCAACGACCAAGCGATGCAGGACTCTTCTCGTCAACCCGTTTTTCGGGAACACTGGCAAAGCTTTCGGACTCGCAAGGGTGGACCTTTGGAAATCACGAGCGCAACACACTCGTACGCCAAAGAGGGTCAGTACACCATTGCAGTCAGAATGACCGATATTTTAGGAAACGAGGCATTTGACCGCGTCGTTGTACGGGTTTGAGTGATCACGTTTCGCTTGGCTCCGAGCGCTGTCTGGTGCCGGACGTGGTCGTTGGCAAGATCTCGCAGGGCAGAGCAATCCTTTGTGAGTGAGATATTTCGGGATCGGTCATTTCCATGCCCTCGCATTCGTGATAAATGCAGGAACGTTCAAAGAGATTAAGTATATGCTTCGTACAATCATTCTTGTCCTCTTGTTCGTACACCCTGGCGGGTTGCCGGTCTCCGGTTCTCCCGAAACCGGAATACCCAATCTTTTACAACTAGCCAAGACCAGTGGGGAAAAGAAGACGCTTTCCGTTACCATGGGCAGAAAAACCCTTCGCGCCGTGATTGCTGACCGCGACAAGACCCTTACCGAAGGTCTGCTCGGCTGGGAAACCATAACCGATGAGGAAGGCATGCTTTTGGATTTTTCCGCTCCCGGGCAATACGCCATTCACATGGAGGGCATGAAGTTTCCCATTGATGCCGTGTGGATTGATTCCAAGGGGGTGATTAAGCTTATTTACGAGAAAATCAAACCGAATTCAGGTCGCGTGTACCCGTCAATCTATTCCAGTCGTTATTGTCTTGAAGTCAAAGCCGGTTTTTGTGAGAGGTATGGAGTGCAGGAGGGCCAAACCATCAGCTTCCAAGAGCCGTGATTCGGACGTCTTCTCCCTCTACTGAATCATAATCGGCGCATCGAGCAAAGAAATCATCCGGGCAAAGATCCTTTCTTATGCCGAGCCTGGTGAGGGCAAAATCATATTTTACGGGATCATGGGGTTCTATGGCTCTGAAAGCCGAGGTAATTTCCAGGGCGGTCTTGA
Organism: Thermodesulfobacteriota bacterium; assembly: GCA_030837305.1. GTDB lineage: Bacteria > Desulfobacterota > Desulfomonilia > Desulfomonilales > Desulfomonilaceae > JAUPKT01. The sequence continues at coordinate 1,569 of JAUPKT010000421.1, read as the reverse complement.
TGTCTGCGTGCTTACGGCGCGTCAGCCCTAGTCTGAGGCTGAGCCTATGCATGTGGACATCCACCGGCACAACCAGTTTTGAACGCGGCACATGCGACCATCCGCCGGGGTCGACGTCGTCCGACCGAACCATCCAGCGTAAATACAGATGAAGTCTCTTGCACGCGCTGCCTCGATGGGGTAGGGGCACCAAACTCATGGTTCCCTCACGAACCATGACTGTCAAACGACTCACAAATTCAGCGAGAGCCGGCACCACGGTATCGTGTTCCGGCTGAAAACCCTCGGAGAAACAATCCCCCAGAGAACCGTATGCCTTGATAATTGCTTTGATGCCCAAGAGAAGTGAGGCCAATTCCTCACCGGTCGTAAAACGATACTTGAAGTCGCCAAAATCTCTGCCCAGGGACCTTCGGGATGACTTGATGAGGAAGGAATACGGTCGATCCATGTTCTTAAGCACTACGCCAACAGTTTTGAGTATTTGATGAACGCTGCCATACGCGAGGCAGGCTGCTATAAGACCCACGATCTCCCGATCTCGAATGTCTGGATACCTGTATAAGAACTCCAAAGGATCGGGATGAACGTACTCCCGTCGATTGTATGTCTCATAAAGATTACAGAAATTTGTGAGATACTTTCTTGCCGGCATGGCTCCTTCGCCCATCAGTGGCTAGAGGCGGCGTTCTCCCTCCGTCAGTTCCTCAAGTCCTGTGCGGTCCAGAATAGTGACGTTCGGACCGTCCAGCCCTATTAGTCTCTGTTTGGTCATCCTCGCGAGAATGCGAGACAGAGTTTCCGGGATCGTTCCCAGCATACCGGCCAACTGTCCCTTGGCAACGTCGAGCTTGAATTGGGCGGATCCGCCTTGAGTTTCACTGAGATACAGAAGGTGGGCAGCAAGACGCGCCGGCACCTCCTTCAGTGACAAATCTTCCACCAATGTCGTCAAACGACGTAGCCGCATAGACAACACGGCAAGCATGTTCAAAGCAAGATCCGGATTGCCTCGTATGAGATTCACAAACGACGATCTCGGGAAAAAAAGAAACATGCTGTCGTCCAGTGCCACCGCGTGGGCGGGAAAGTGCCGTCCCTCGAAAACCGGCACCTCTCCAAACGGCTCTCCTGGACCAAAAACATGTAAAATCTGTTCTTTTCCCTCAAACGACAGCTTGAAAATTTTTACCCGACCGCAAGCCACTACGTAAAATCCGTTTCCTGCGTCCCCCTCGGAAAACACGGATTCTCCTCTTGCGTATTTCTTCGGCACGGCAATATTTGCCAGTTCCCGTTGATGCTCAACAGGTAGGCTCTCAAAAAGAGGGATCTTTCCAATCTCCTCACAAAGGCGATCGTTCATTTTGCGCGTCCAGGCGATGATGGTTATCAAATAATATACTCGAACATCGCTATCACAAGGAAAAAAATCTCTTATACTTGACGTAAGTCAATTACTCAAAAGCCAGACGACCATACATTGAGATGAAAGACGCCGAGAATACCATAAAGGGCATACCTTTAATCATCACAGGTACAAACACGGGAGGAGAAAAAATGGACGAG
>JAUPKT010000420.1 GCA_030837305.1 Thermodesulfobacteriota bacterium | reverse complement strand
GGACCGATGATCGCCTGGCTTTTCAGGAGGAACCATGGATAATTGGCAAAAAACGTCGTGCATTTGCTGCGCCCAGAATTGCGGGCTCGAGGTGGTAACCGAAGGCAACAGAATACTGCGTGTCCGGCCCGACAAGGAAAACCTCAGGAGTCAGGGTTATTGCTGCCGCAAGGGACTGAAGATCCCGCATTATCAGAACCACTCTGATCGACTGACCCATCCTCTCAAGAAGACCGGGACCGATTTCAAGAAGATTTCATGGGAGCAGGCGTTTGACGAAATAGCAGCTCGATTATTGGACATTGGATCCAGAAAAGGCCCAAAATCCATAGCCTACATGGGTGGCGGCGGGCAGGGTTGCCATTTTGAAGCGGCGTACGGCGTGAGGCTTCTCCGGGCTCTTGGCTCCCACTATCATTACAGTGCCTTGGCCCAGGAATTGACCGGCATGTTCTGGGTGCAAGGTCGGACCCTGGGACGTCAGTATCTCCTGACCATTCCTGACGAAAAAGAAACGGACCTCCTATTGGCCTGGGGCTGGAATGGTTGGATGAGTCATCAGATCCCCCAAGCTCGACGCACTCTCAAGAAGATATCCGAAGATCCCGACAAACTGCTTGTGGTGATCGACCCGAGGAAATCCGAGACCGCGCAGCGGGCCGACATCCACCTTGCCATCCGACCCGGTACGGATGCCCTCCTTGCACGGGCCATGATTGCCATCATACTGAAAGAGGGTTGGGAAAACAGAGATTATATCTCCCGGCACGTCAGCGGTCTCGAGGACATTCTCCCATTGTTCGCGAACTTCGATGTTCGAGGAGCCTTGCAGGTGTGCGAACTCGATTTCGAAGCAGTGAGGGAAGTTGCCCGCTTGTTGGCCACCCGCAAGTCATCCATGCATCCGGACCTGGGCATATTCATGAATCGGCACAGCACCGCGTGCTCGTATCTTCAGGCCATACTCCTGGCGATATGCGGCCGCATGGGAGCAAAGGGAGGTAATGTCATCCCGGGACACCTCATGCCCTTGGGGTCTCATTCCGACGAGCGCGATGCCAAGACATGGCGCACGGTGCATACAAACTTTCCTGCAATCATGGGGACGTTTCCCCCAAATGTCATCCCGGAAGAAATCATGGCCGAGGGTTCATCGTCACTGACTGCGGTTTTGGTCAGTGGTTCAAATCCCTTGAGATCCTACGCAGACACTACCGAGTATGAAACAGCCTTCGATAAACTCGAACTCTTGGTGACCATAGACGTAGCATTTACCGAAACAGCCCGGCTTTCCCATTATGTGCTGCCGGCAAAGTCAGCATACGAGAAGTGGGATGCGGCTTTCTTTGCCTGGAATTATCCTGAAATCTTCTTCCAAATGAGGCAACCCGTGACCACGCCCCTTGGCGAACCCAAGGAAGAGAGCGAGATCATGATAGGCTTGGCCGACCGGTTGGGATTGATGCCCACAATCCCGCAAAGCCTTTACGATGCGGCCGACGGGGATCGAATGACTTTCGGGTTGGAGTTGATGAAATTCGCACAGTCGGACGCAAAAGCCTTGAAAATGCTCCCCTTCGTGTTGGGCAAGACCCTCGGGCAGGCCCTGGGATCCCCCAACCTTGCGGCACTCTGGGGCATGCTGCAGATGGCTCCGCAGTCATTCAGAGACAATGCAGCCCGAGCGGGCTTTGAACCTGGTGTTATCCAGGGCGAGGCGATTTTTCAGGCGATCCTAAAGCATCCTCAGGGATTGTGGATAGGTAGCGTTGATGAAAACGAACCATTTGCACAACTGCGGACTACAGACCGGAAGATCAACGTATTCATTCCTGAGTTGCAGGATTGGGTGAAAAGCATCGCTCCTTCTGAAGAGCGAGAAGCGCTGAACAAAGATGCCGAGTATCCGTTGATACTCATGGCGGGAAGACACGTGGATGAGAACGCAAACACTATCATGCGTGATCCCGCATGGAACAGCGACCGGGCCAGGGTTTGTACCGTGGCCATGCATGCGGAAGACGCCGCGGCAAGAAACCTCACAGATGGACAAATGGTTCGAGTCCTCACAGAAGCCGGTCAGGTTGAGATCGAACTTGAAATCTGCGATGCTGCCCACTTGGGGCACGTGGTCATTCCCCACGGCTTTGGCCTCGTGCACCACGGCACGGCTTTCGGCGCCAATGTGAACCGGCTGACCAAGAATACCCATCGTGATCAGTTGGCCGCAACGCCGCTCCACCGATACGTACCGTGTCGAGTGGAAGCCCTATAAACAAACGGAGATATTTAATAGATGAGTCAGAGTTGGATTCCCATTTCAACAATCTTGAAGACAGCCCCTAAGGTATTGGAGAACGTGCGCTACGCGAAAAACGTGGCCATGATCCAGGTGGACAAAGTTCTGCGGAACCTTTCACCACGAGAAATCGATGGAACAGCCAATCAAATTCGACAATGCAGCATCCGCATTACCGATATATGCAATCTGCGGTGTCACACCTGCGGTCAATGGGGAGACAGAGGTTTCCTG
>JAUPKT010000419.1 GCA_030837305.1 Thermodesulfobacteriota bacterium | reverse complement strand
TCAACCCAGGAATATTGACGCACCGCGGAATAAATCCCGATGGGTACCGACACGATCCATGTGAAAAGAATCGTACAAGCTGAAATGATTATGGTAAGGGGCAGTCGCTCGGCAACTAACGTTGAGACGGGCTTATTCCATTCAAAGGAATGGCCGAAATCCCCATGGAGAAAGTTCCAGGCCCACAAAAAATATTGTTCATAAACCGGTTTATCCAGACCAAACCTCGTCTTGAGAGAATCGAGTTCAGCTTGGTCCACAGCTTCGCCACTCACGCTAAGCTGAGCAACATAGGTGGTGAGAAAATCGCCGGGCGGTAACTCAATAATTGTGAATGAGATGATAGAGATGGCGATGAGTGTGGGTATCATTATCAAAAGTCGCTGGAAGATGTATGCCAGCATGCCTGTATCCTCTGCAGTGAAAATTAAACCGGAGTAGGCTCCCGGAAATTAATGCCTCACTCGGACTACTTTCCGCCGATGAAACTGAATTGCTCAGGGTGTATAGGACCTGGATTTGGATACATCCAGCTCTGGAAATCTTTTTTCGGCACATTGAACATGTTTTTTGCCACGACGTAAAAATCCGGTGGGTCGTGGACCAGTCCGATTACCCACAGGTTCTTCTCGTTGGCATCAATTATCTCTCTGAAGAGTTCCTTCTGTTTTTCGTGCGAGACTGTCCTGATGATCTTGTTGTACGTATTCATGAGGGCCGTTATTTCCGCTGGGGGTTCTTCGCCCTTCTTGCCGCCCGACTGATACCATTGGGCGTACAGAGGCGCCTGCAAGCTTTCGGAGCTGTAGGGAAAATACCACCGAGGATCCAGTAAACATTCAAGCCCTCCGTCACCCGACCACAGTGCAATCTCGTGCGCTGCATTCTGTGTTCTCTGACGGAAAAGTTCCATAGCTTCAGACTTCACTTCCGTATCAATACCGATTGCTTTGAAATTCGATGAAACAATCTCGGCCACATCTACCCAGGACGGAATGGAAACCATGACGTCCAGAGAGAGTCTCAATTGTTCTCCATCCGGTCGCATCCGTTTCCCGTGCTTCCCCAACTTGACGCCCATTTCTTCCAACAGCGCTGCGGCAGCGCTGGGATCATACGCTATGTATGCCTTTTCGTATGACTCGCTATAGAATTCTGATTCTTTCAAAGGAGCGGCTTGGCGAGGGATGCCCTTGCCGCGATAGACGATCTTGTTGATTTCATTTCTATTCACAGCCAGCGACAATGCCTTGCGGAATCGAGAATCCGACAAGATTGCCTGCATCGCCGGGTCTTTGTGGTTAATGTTCGGGGCCAAGAGCACTCCGACCGAAGCAGTGGAAGTCTTGGGCACTAAAACGTACTTTCCTTGAGCTGCACTGGCCAGCAGAAGCACTGAATTCTGCATGCCGCCGAGTCGTCTGCCCTGCATGTCTATTTCCCCGGCGATGGCCTTGAGGACTATGGTTTGAGATTCAGCCTGCAGGTCGTGAACGATTGAGTCGATGTACGGCAGTTGATTGCCTTGGGTGTCAACTTTCCAGTAATAAGGATTGCGTTCCATGATGAACCGGCGGGCCGGCGCCGGCACTTTGGTTACCCATGCACAAATAGATGGTACCTCAGTGCTGACAAACATCGCACGCTGAATGTCGGAAATTTCGAGAAAAAGCTTAGCCCATGTTGAAGCCTTTTTTTCCTCTACGAGTTTCTGCAACGCATCAGGATCTGCATATTTCTTGTGGAACTGCTTGAGATAGTGTTTTGGCTTGGTGACGAGTGCCATGCCTTGGGGGCACGCCAACTGCTCGAGGAAAAGACTGTATGGTTGTTCAAATTCAAAACGGACCGTGTAGTCATCAATCTTTGTGACCTTAGGAGGAGTCTCGGTCGGTGACAACCATCTTGGAATGGATGGCGTTAGTTCCTTATCTGAGACAATGTCCTCCATGTAAAACAGTATGTCGTCCGCGGTAAAAGGATGGCCATCACTCCAACGGACTCCTCGCACCAAGTGGAAGGTGAAGATTTTGCCCTCGCCATCCGTATCCCATTTGTGAGCAAGATTAGGGACCACCTTGTATTGAGGATTCCAGCGTACCAACGGGTCGTAAAGGAGTCTTCTCGCACCAACCAAGTCGGACAATCCCGTGTAGGCTCTCCGCCAAGTCCCTCCATACGTTCCCGGCCGGTCCACCGGCGTCAGGACCAGGGGTTCTGAGGGCAGCCGGTCTGCCGCGGGGGGCAGCTTACCTTCTTGGACCAATTTTGTGAGTCCAGGAGCTTCCTGAAAAGCACGTGCCCGACTCTCAAATAGTGTTATGCCCAAAATCAAGGTTGCCAAAGTGATCAATGTGGTTGCGACCCACCAATTTGACCTGGACATCTTTCCTCCTCAATCAGTTTACGTTGCCTTATCCTTAGGAACATAACTTCTGGACACGTTCGGTCTCTTCACATCTTGTTCGAAAACCGAACCTGTCACATTCGCTCTCGGTCAATACATTAGAAAGGTATATCATCCTCCGGGGGGGGTGGTCCGACCCGGTTTTCAGATCCGCCGGCTGGTCTGGCTGCTCCCGTCCCGGAAGGCTTCTTGGGTGTTTCATCCGGCTTTGATTGAGGCATACCGGAACTCCCCACCATAATTATATCGTTCGCAATTATCTCAACGGTTGTACGCTTGTTCCCGTCCTGGTCTTCCCAGTCTCGAGTCTGAATACGGCCTTCGAGAAAAACCTGTTTCCCCTTACTCAAGTATTCACCGCAAATCTCTCCCAGCCGGCCCCAGGCGACAATGCGGTGCCATTCGGTCTTTTCCTGGTCAGCGCCATCTTGATCACGCCATCGCTGGGATGTGGCTAAGGTGAACGTTGCCACAGCCT
>JAUPKT010000418.1 GCA_030837305.1 Thermodesulfobacteriota bacterium | reverse complement strand
CCCGTGCAGAAATGGTTTCTGCACCGAAAAGGATTCGTTTCTTGACCTCATCCATGTGGTTAACTCCCCTTGTCACACAAATTTGCTGTGGCTCTGGAGCAACGTCATAGACGCTCCGTGTCTGTGACTCCTCCATGTCGCCCGATACCCACGAGGCTGCAATCCGGTCGCGAAAGGTTCACTTACGCCAACCCTACCACCGACTCCTCGCGTCGAAACAGAGATCGTCGATCATGCCTGAAGAAATCAGAGTTGCGCCTCTTGCGGCAATCATGGCCGCATTGTCAGTGCAAAGGCCAGGCGAGGGAAATATGGCTTTCAGGCTGCTTCTCCGACTTTGTTCGCGAACCTTTCTTCGGAGGGAGCCATTGACCGCGACGCCCCCACAGACCACCACCGTATCGACCCCGCATGTTTCAGCCGCCCAAAACAGTTTTGTGGTCAGTACCTCAGTGATGGAATCCTGAAAGGCCGCAGCGATATTATTTATTCGTGAAACATCTTTTTCGGTGACCACTTCAGGTACAAGCCTATGAAAACTACCCGGCCGCCCTCTGTCGTACTGTCTTCCGAACGCTTTCTCCACTCTCCTCAAAACCGCTGTTTTGAGTCCTGAAAACGAAAAATCGAGATTGTATTTCTCGATCAACGCCTGCGGAAAAGGTTCTGCGATCCGGTTGATTCCCATGGAGCGGTTCTCAATGGTGGGTCCGCCCGGATACCCCAAACCCAGAAGCTTGGCCACCTTGTCGAACGCCTCACCGGCCGCATCATCCCGCGTTTTTCCGAGTAACTGAATCTCGTGATGACCTTTTACATGATAGAGGCTCGTGTGGCCTCCTGAAACGACGAGCCCCACGAACGGAAACCGCAGCGAGGGATATTCAAGGAGAGCAGCAAATAAATGCCCGTGCACATGGTTGACCCCGCAGATGGGTATGTCAAGGGCCATGGCAATTCCTTTGGCCGCACCAATGCCCACGAGCAAAGACCCTATGAGGCCGGGGCCCCGAGTAACGGCAATACCCGCGAGCTTTTCCAGGGGTATGCCTGACTCTTCCATCGCGGTATCCAATACCATGGATATGACTTCGGAATGTTTCCTTGAAGCCAGTTCCGGCACAACGCCACCATAACGGGCGTGATCGCGGATCTGGGAGACCACCACATTGGAGAGTACTTCACGACCGGCAAATACCACCGAAGCTGCTGTTTCGTCGCAGGAAGTCTCAATTCCGAGGACGTACATGGTTTTTCTGTCGATTAAACCTTTCGTGGTCAAGCCTTCACATGACCACATGCATTGCGAGAGCCCACCTTAACCGGCGTCTCTCGGCAGCGTGAGGGTTTGAAACCAGCTCTCTATATCGCCCCAGTTTTGAAATCGCTCCGTCACGGGAATGGGCAGATGGCGATTCCAGGGTCGTAGCATCAAGCCCACTCCCATTCCCAAAGACAGGTAGTCGGTGAGATGCTTGGGATCATCCTCGATTATGAAATCCACATTTCGCTCTGCAAAGTATGACCGCTTATCTCTATTTCCGCCGATCACTATCATTTCCGGTATAGTCGGATTCCATGGCAATGCTTCGAGCTGTCTGTGCGCGGTACTAGGGTCTGCGCGTCCTGTTATGAAAAGAAGGGGCTCTTGGGAGGCACGATATATCCGGGAGAGCGCTTTAACCGCTCCGTTGTATGGCTTTATGTGTGGCTGAGCATACATATGATCCACCGCATCGCGCAATGTCGATGGTTTCAAACCAAGAGGTTCAAGATCCCAGGACGAAAGGTCGTCAGGGGTCAAATTTCTGTTCTCATGCTTATTGATCAAATCCAAGATCACTTCAATGGATTGCAATACGACGCCGTCAATGTCGAACGCTACTTTCATGAGAATAAATCGCTCCCTTCACCAGGATACACAACTCTTGCATCTTGTGTCTCCATCTCGGATGTTTCGTTCCACATTCCCGGCTGTTTTTCGGGTCCCTCCTCCGCGGTCTTGCACGGAGAGACGTCGGTGAAAAGGGGCTGTAACCGAATATCTCTGCCCGGAACATGGTAGCTAAACTCAACGGCGATATTGTTGGGATCGAAAGAGTACAGGGAGTAGATGAATCCATGATCAACGACTTCGGACACCCAAAAACCTGCTGCACTCAGACGGTTCTTCAATTCCCACAAGTCATCTTCGCATTCCACTCCCAACGCCAAATGATCAAATGCAAAAGGTCCTTTGACAGGAACGCCCGGATCTTTGTCCAGTGCCGGCTCCACTTCCGGCCACTCAAAGAACGCCACCATATCATTCTGCGAGACCTCAAAAAAATAATGCCTGTAGCCGGGCCTTCCCATAGCCGCGATGAGGCGCATGCCCAGCAAGTCCCTCCAAAATCGTATGGTGCTGTCCATGTCACGGGTGACGAGAGCTACGTGATTAATGCCTTTGAATGTGATCATTGGAATAACGCACCTCCAGTGGCCTGAATAAGTGCAAAAGGCGCTTGACATCCAAAATAAAGCCGTGTAGTTGTAACACTTTGGAACACTTTCCACAATGCCGACCGATGCAGTCTCGCGCGGGGGCCAGCAAGGATGCAGCAGTAATTTATTGTCGCTCACAGCCGGGATGGAAAATGGTTCTTTATCCTGGCCGCGGGGGCGCAGCCTATCCCAGCAGAGACTGCCGTGTCTCCGTAACGGGCCACGGTCGAGGTACTGGGATGCCACAACATTTGAAGACAAGAAGGCGGAGACCTCTCCCACATGGGTGTTCATTGTTTGCAAAATCGGGAATTCTGTTGGTCTCCAAGATCCACTAAGACCCTGGATGAACCAACATGTTACAAGAAATACTAAAGAGCAGACGCTCAGAGATAATTAAGAGGTGGTCTCAACTAGTTCGAGACACCTATCCCCATGAAACGAGTAGGTTTCTGGTCAATCAGACCGACCAATTTGCCAACCCGGTGGGTGCCGCGCTTTCGAGAATCACTGATCAGCTCTTCGATCTGCTGGTGGACAAGGAACTACTTTGGGAAGAGGCGGGGAGGATTCTGGATGATTTTGTCAGAATCCGGGCCGTACAACAATTCAGCCCGTCTCATGCAGTAGGATTTGTGTTCCTCGTGAAGCGAGCTGTTCGCGAACATCTGTCGCAGGACCTCACCAATGCCGAATTGTGGCAAGAGTTGCTCGTGTTTGAGTCAAAAGTGGACAATCTGGCTCTCTTGTCCTTTGATTTGTATATGCGATGTCGCGAGAAGCTTTTTGAGATTCGGGCGACAGAGATCCGTAATCGGACCTCCCGCATAGTGGACAGAGCATGTCAGAAATATGGGATGCCCCAGGAATGGTGATGGCATTCCCGTGAAATGATGTTAACAGGTGTAATATCAGTCGAGGTGGTGGCATGAACGTATGGTTTTCCCTGTTCACAACCCTGATCCTGGTGGCCGTGCTTGCCCTGATCTCCTACGTGGGTTCAGGAACAGCGGGTCTGAGTTACCTGTTTGGGGTTGTCATTCCGTATGTGGCGATGGCCATCTTTATCGTTGGGGTGATCTATCGGATCTTCCGATGGGCCACGGTGCCGGTTCCGTTCCGGATCCCAACGACGTGTGGCCAAGGCAAATCCCTCCCCTGGATCAAAGCCGATAACTTGGAGAGCCCTTACAACACATGGGGTCTTATCGGCAGGATGGCTCTCGAAGTCTTGTTCTTCCGGTCATTGTTTCGGAATACCAAGGCGGAGCTGAGGGAAGGCCCTCGGATAACGTACGGTTCGGCCAAATGGTTATGGCTGGCCGGAATTCTGTTTCACTACTCTTTCCTCACGATCGTGGTGAGACATCTCAGGTTCTTTATTGATCCTGTGCCGTCTTTTGTCGAGGTGCTGTCAAGCGTAGACGGCTTCTT
>JAUPKT010000417.1 GCA_030837305.1 Thermodesulfobacteriota bacterium | reverse complement strand
TGAAATCTCTGGCCCCGGCCTCTTTCAATTCCTGAGTCATCCCTCGCTGGGTATATCCTGTTATAACAAGTACGTTGACATTGGGGTCCATGGTCCGTAAGATTTCAAGACACTGCATCCCTCCCATTTCCGGCATTATCACATCCAGGAGGACAAGTCGGATTTTGTCCCGATGTTTTCCATAAAGCTCTATAGCTTGTTTAGCGTTTGAAGCGGCCATTACCCTGTAATTGGCGACATTCAAAAGGCTCGTAGCCATTTCAAGGATCTCAGGGGCGTCGTCGACCAAGAGTATGGTTTCACCTTGACCCCGGGGTGGTTCTTTCTTCTCAAGATATTTTTCTTCCGGGACTTCCTCAACAGCCGGAAAATAGATTTTGAAAGTAGTGCCTACAGATGGCTTGCTCTCACAAATAATCCTGGCGCCATGCTGTTCCACAATCCCATATACAACCGCAAGTCCAAGTCCTGTTCCTTTACCCTTCTCCTTGGTGGTGAAGAATGGTTCAAAAATGCGCCTTACTGTTTCTTCGTTCATGCCGGTTCCAGTGTCAGTCACGGACAGCAGTACATAGCGGCCAGGCCTTATGTCAGAGTGTGAAAGACAGAATCTTTCATCCAACACGGTATTTTGTGTTTGTATGGTTAGCGTTCCACCATCAGCCATGGCGTGAGAAGCGTTTACAGCCAGATTCATCAAGACCTGTTCCATCTGGGTCGAGTCACCATTGATCGAGGAGAGATCGGGGTCCTTTAACACTTCGATATTGATCATTTTCGGAATGGATCGGGTCAGCAATGACTCAACGTGCACGACAAGGTTGTTAAGATTTATGGGTTCGAGCTTCACGCTGGTCTTTCTACTGAACACCAGCATTCCTTTGACCAATTCAGCGCCGCTCATTGCCGCCTTTTTTATTCTGTCGAGATCAGTCCGCAGTTTCTCGGGCAGGTCTTTATTGAATTCTATCAATTCCAGGGAACCCATAACCACCTGGAGCATATTTCTAAAGTCATGCGCAAATCCCCCTGCAAGAGTCCCTATAGCCTCCATCTTCTGGGACTGGATCAACTGGTCCTCCAGGCTCTTGAGCATGGATATGTCCCTTATGGCTGTGGCTCTAATCGTCTTCCCGTCGATCTCCCGCATCCGTGCACGGATTTCTGTTGGAAACGTGGTCCCATCTTTTCTCAAACCCACGGCCACGTATGATTCAGTGGATCGCTCCGCTATATGCGCTCTTACGGTTTTCACTGACTCGAGCGTGAGGGTCTTCTCCATTATTTGGGTTCCGACAAGCTCATCCGGTTCGTACCCAAACATTTGAAAGAACTGGTCGTTGGCCCGGAGAAGGACGCCTTGGTCATGGAATATTATGCCCTCGAAAGTGACATCAGCCAACTGGCGGTACCGTTCCTCGCTGGTTTTGAGGTCTACCTCCGTCTTCTTGCGCAGCGTGATATTTTGTAACAGAGCGACTACATAGTCCACGGCGCCATCTGGTTTTCGGACACAACCGACGGACAAGTTGGTCCAAACAATATCGCCGTCCTTACGGATAAACCGTTTTTCCATGGAATAGTTATCTATTTGTCCGCCAATCATCCGGTTGAATTGCGCCAAGTCAGCGTCCAGGTCGTCAGGATGCGTCAGTTGAATCCATGTCATGCCAGTCAGCTCCTGCCGGGAATAGCCGAGCATATCGCATAAGGTCGAGTTTACTTCCAGCCAATCCTTATCCACTGATGTGATTGCGATACCAATCAGCGGCAATTCAAAATAGCTGCGGAACCGCGCCTCGCTTTGCCTCAACTCATTCTCAGCGCGCTTGCGCTCGGTAATGTCACGATCAACCCCGCTGAACCCGATCACTGTATCGCTCTCATCTAAAATCGGGGTGGCCGAACTTTCGAACAATCTTGTGGAACCGTCTTTGTGCAGCCATCTGATTTCCAGATTGTTCCACCCTCGACGCTGCTCAATACAACGTTGGACTATCTCCTTGACCGGTTTTTCATCGTCAGGATGTATGAACTGAAAGGCGCTGGAACCAACAATTTCCTTCACTTTGTATCCCAGCAGTTTCTCTATGGCTGGGTTGCCGTATGTATGATGTCCTTCGGTGTCTGCGGACCAGACCCAGTCGGTAGTGGTTTCGACTAATCGGCGGTATTTATCCTCGCTCTGCTTAACCGCTTCCTCCATCTGTTTACGCTTGTTGATGTCCCTGTTGCTGCCCCTCCTGCCCAGCAACTGTCCATCCGGACCATAAACAGGCTGACAGACATGACCAAGCCACCGTGTCTCTCCATCAGAACGTATAATGCGAAAATCCTTCGCATCCACGTCATAAGTGGCTACTTTTCTGACACTATGATAATGGTCCATCATTCCATCTCGATCATCCGGATGGATAATTCGATTCATCAAATCCGGGTCTTTAATAAACTCTTTTGCTGAATAGCCCGTTATGCGTTCGCAAGAGGGCGAGACGTACAAAAAATTGCCTTCAGCGTCTACCCAATACTCCCAGTCATAAGTGAAATCCGCGACGGTGCGATAACGCTCTTCACTTTCTCTAAGCGCCATTTCCAGACGCTTGCGTTCAGTGATGTCTGTGATGACAGCGACCATTCCCGTAAGATTCCCGTTCGCGTCTTCTATGGGGGACGTAGTGAGTTCACCCCAGACGATTTTACCGTCTTTTCTCACATAACGTTTCTCGAGCCTATAAGAATCCATCTCCCCTATTATGAGCGATTCTAATTTTTGCCTCGAGATTTGCCTGTCGTCCGGGTAAGTTATTTCGTCAAAGGTCAATTGCTTTAACTCGTCCTCAGTATAGCCTAACATGCTACGTAGCGCTGGATTGACCTGGACAATTCTTCCATCTGGGGCGATCGTGTCCATCCCTATGGCTGCGTGGTCAAAAACAGCCCTGTATCTTTGCTCGCTTGCCCGTAGATCTTGCTCCGCAGAAATACGTGATTCCTGGTCCAGAAAAAGACGACAGATTAGTAACGTGGCCGCTGGATAGATCAGCATGACTGGCGTTGCAATGTGTTCCATGGTCTTGAGCATGGCATCCCAGGGAAGTAACAGCGCCAGTAAAAGCATCCCCACGTGCACCAACAGACCAAATGAAAAGAGGTATAAGTTTCGGGTCAATCCCGGATAGAGAGGTCGGAGATAATAGAAAGCGACGCCGAGTCCGGCAGATTCAATAATCACGCTTACGCCCATGATAGCCCCAGGCCCACCCAACCACAGCCGATATGCGCCGGTCATTATTACAGCCATTCCCGCTGTGACAGGCCCGCCAAACAATCCAGCGACGCTTAGAACTATCGAACGCCCGTCAAAGATGATCCCAGACACAAGATGAACAGGCGCCATCATTCCTATAAGCGCAACACAGCCAAAGAGAAAACCGGAAACTGCCTGGGAACTGAAGGTGTTTCTCTTCCAATAGCGTATTATCTGGCCGTGAACTGCGACAAGGGCCACCAGGAGGCCAACATTCTGAACTAACTGTATATAGAACAATGTTTTTCTCCTTGCGTGGTTTCAGATATGAGCCAAAACCTTTCGGAGGGCATCAACCGGCGATCCACAATAAATCATCGAGTCTAACTTGAAAATGTTCATATTCTGGGCCCTGCCTGGAATGCCGGCCCGATTTTTTCGAAAAAAGATCTCGACTTCTCCAAACCCGCTGTATACGCCGCAAAGTTAACCTTTTCAGTGGCGCTTTTCCGTTTCCTTAAACGCAGGCAACAAAACACGTATTGTAGTCCCCTTCCCAACCTCGCTATCAACTAATATGGCGCCACCATGACCCTTTACTATGCCTCGCACTTCCGCCATGCCAATGCCTCGACCCCAGAATTTGGTCGTGAAGAATGGATCAAGGAGTTTGTCCTGTGTGCCTGAGTCCATACCGCAAC
>JAUPKT010000416.1 GCA_030837305.1 Thermodesulfobacteriota bacterium | reverse complement strand
TTATTGCCTCATTGTGATAAAGAGCCACGAGGTTCGCCTTGACGGCCTTGTTTTCGGGGTCAATCTTTCTCGCCTTTTCAAGAAGGTCGGCAGCCTTTTGAAATTGGCCCGCTTTGGCTTCCCTCAGACCGCCTGCTGCAAGATACTGAGCCAAGTTTGCTACCGTGACCTTGTTTTTCGGATCAAGTTGCATGGACTTTTCAAGATGAGATATTCGTTCACTGATGCTGACATCTTTCCTTTTTGACACAGCAAGATTGTTGTGCGCCGCGGCGAGATTTTTCTTTGTCACCGGATCATTGGGAACCATTTCCAATGATTCTCTCAGGAGATCTATCTGGCTCTGAAAGTCTTCTTCGGCGCCTTTCTTGACGGCCCAGTTTGACAGAGCCCTCGCCAGGGCTTGAGTGATCAAGGGATCTTTTGGTACGAGTCCCAGGGCCTTTCGCAGGAGACCGGTTTCTTCCTCATTCAAACCCGACTTGGAGATCTCAGTGGCCCGATTGTGATATGCTGTAGCCAGATTTCGCTTAATCTTCGCATTTGACGGATCAAGGGCCAGAGCGTGCTCCAATGCATCAACGTCCTGATTTCCCGCAGTCGATTTTGCCTCCTGCACAGCGAGGTTGTTTGTGAGAGTTGCAAGCAAGCGTCGCGCCTGTTCGTTCTTGGGTTCTAATTCGAGCCATCGGTTGAGCACAACTATTTTCTCCCCAGTGGGCAACTTGTCATCTGGTAATGAGGCGCTTTGTCCCGCTAACTGGGTGAAGTTGGCCACGATATCCTTATCATGGGGCGCAAGATTTACGGCTTTCAGGAGGTATTTCAGACCTTCGGGAACATTTCCCTCTCGAACCACTCTAAGACCTTGATTGTTGAGGGCAATGGCTAGAGTGTCCTTGTAAGTGCTGTTTTCGGGCTCCAATTCGGCGGCCTTTTCAAGGTGTGGCAGGGCTCGCACCATGTTGCCTTGAGCAAGATGATGGCTCCCGGTAAAAAATGAGTTCTCAGCCTGAACCTTCGTCGGCGGATCTTGGGCTTCCAACAAAGTATGTGTCATCACGAATGTGGCAGCTATGATACCTGAAATCACAATGACGGTTTTTTTTCGCAGCATGTTGGACCTCGGGGTTTTGAAGCCATTCAAGAGGCTATGCGCCGCGTGGGATCAATAGCCTGTATGAGTGGATTCTTACTATATCACCGGGTCCGGCCGGGGTCAATCTTGTCTGATATAAAAACAAGCTATAACATGGTGTTATTATATTTACCAAAACTCATCTATTGCTAATAATTTCTACCATACGTATTCACGAATTCTTTTCAGGAAGATCTGTGGTGGAGGTTGGACGGGCGTTGGCTCGCGGCACGCACGTGACATCTTGACAAACCTGTCTGCCTTAGTAAAAGGACTTTTGGAAGAAAAGGCCTCGAGGAGGGTTGCGAATGATAGAAGTGGATGGGTTGACCAAGAATTTTGGTCGGCTGACCGCAATTAGAGATGTGAATTTTCGAATTGAATCAGGTGAAATCGTTGGTTTTCTTGGGCCTAACGGAGCGGGTAAGACGACGACGATGCGGATATTGACGTGCTTCACTCCTGCATCCGGGGGATCAGCCAAGGTGTTTGGCATGGACGTGAACACCGATTCCATTAAGATCAGGCAGAAGATTGGATATCTTCCTGAAAATGTGCCGCTTTATGATTGGATGCGCGTTTCTTCTTACTTGGAATTTGTTGCTCGAGCGAAGAAGGTACCGGTTCGTCAGAGAGCCGGAGAGATTGCACGAGTTGCCGATGCCGTCGGTATTCAGCAGGTTATGGGCAAGATCATCCGGTGGCTGTCCAAGGGGTATCGGCAGCGAGTCGGATTGGCTCAGGCCCTTCTCGGAGATCCGCCGGTGCTCATCCTCGATGAGCCTACCATTGGTTTAGACCCGAAACAGATACGAGAGATACGAAACCTCATCAAGAGCTTTTCCCGCAATCGGACCGTGATACTTTCCACGCATATCCTTCCGGAAGTCAGCCAAGTGTGTGATCGGGTCATCATAATCAATAAGGGCCGTATTGTGGCCGAGGACACGCCCACCAATCTTACCAAGAGCCACGGCAAGTTCTTGCGCTGCCGGGTCACTGCTCGTGCGACGGGTGATTCATTGGCTTCTTTGATCAGCGGCTTGCCTCATGTCATGTCGGTGCGCGTGCTGGCCGACGGCGTGCCGGGGGAGACGTCGGTGATGGTTGAGTCATCGAGTGAGGTTGATATAAGACCCGACCTTGCTCGAGAGATGATACGCAGAGAGATTGATCTATTGGAACTCCGCGCCATACAAGTAAGTCTGGAGGATGTTTTTATCGACCTGGTCACAGAGGAGCTGGATGATGCCTCATCAAGCGAAGAAGATGAACGGCAGGAGGTGGCCTCATGAGCGGATGGTATGCGGTCTTTCGAAAAGAAACTGCTAATTTCTTTGTATCGCCGATTGCATACGCAATCCTGGCGTGTTTCCTGCTGATTTCGGGGTTTTTCTTTTGGGCCAACGTATCACTCATGAGCCTCATCAGCCTTCAGGCGGCGAACAATCCCATGATATCCCAGCGGATAAACATCACCGATATCGTGATACGTCCTTTGGCTCAGAACATGAGCATCGTGCTCCTATTTCTTATGCCTCTGATTACCATGAGACTCTTTTCGGAAGAGAGAAAGTCGGGCTCCATTGAACTTCTCATGACATATCCCATGACAGATCTTGGGGTAGTGATGGGAAAATTTCTTTCAGCCCTTCTTGTGCTCGTTGTCATGCTGGGGAGCACCCTGAGTTTTCCTTTGCTGTTGTTGCTGGTCGGTCAGCCGGATCTTGGCACATTGATGAGCGGTTATGTTGGACTGCTGCTCATGGGCTCGGCATTTGTCGCTCTGGGGATGTTCCTCTCCTCTCTGTCGGAGAATCAGATTATTTCAGCAGCGATAAGTTTTGTGGCTGCCCTTCTCTTTTGGGTGATGAGTTGGAGTTCCTCGTTTTCGGGTGAAGGATTGGGGAATGTTTTGCGGCAATTGTCGATTCTGGAGCATCTCGAGTCTTTTCACAAAGGCATCCTATCACTACCGGACGTTTCTTTCTTCGTATTTTTCTCCGCTTTCTTTTTCTTTTTGACCTTGCGGTCTTTGGAAACATATCGGTGGAGGGGGTAGCATCATGGGACAAACAAACACTCGGAGAAAAATCCTTCTCGGCGGCGGAACAGCGGTAGGTTTAGTCATTTTCCTGGGAATATTGGTAGCCGCACAGTACATCCTGATTCAAAACCCAAAGAGATGGGATCTTACCCAGGGCAAGCGTTTCACGCTTTCGTCTCAAAGCAAGAACGTTCTGGAGAGCTTTCGGAAGAGTCAAACTCCCGTCGAGTTACTAGCCTTTTACGCCAGTAAGGATCAGGGAGATCGGGAGGAGGTGCGTGATCTACTTGACCAGTACAGGGACGTATATGCCGAGTTGAATTATTCTTTTGTAGATCCTGACAAGGACCGGGCTTTGGCGATGGCCAACAAGATAGATGCCTACCCAACGACGATCTTAAAGGCCGGAGGCAGAGAGGAGCGCATCACCACGGTGGATGAAGAGACGGTGACCAATGCTCTCGTCAAGTTGCTCAGATCGGATGTGAAGAAGGTTTACGTTCTTAAGGGCCACGGCGAACTTGCTTCAGACTCAACCGGGGAAACCGGCTTCAGTGTAGCTCGAGGAGAGATTGAGAAACAAAATTACAAGGTTGAGGATTTAGTGCTTCTTCAAACCCCCGAAGTTCCTCAGGATGCGTCAATATTGATCATTGCAGGACCGAAGACCGACCCCATGGAAAGTGAGATGGAGTCCATTCGAGCCTACATTAAGAGAGGGGGAAGTGTCTTGGTGATGCTGAATCCTTTCAAGACTCCTCTCTTGGCAGCTTTGTTGAAAG
>JAUPKT010000415.1 GCA_030837305.1 Thermodesulfobacteriota bacterium | reverse complement strand
ACTTCAAGGAACGGTATGTCGCCAAAGACCATCCCGAGCGGGCAAGATGGGAAGAATTCAGCACTTGATTACAGAGTCAGGGCCTGGATTGGGAGACCGGTCACGGACTCTCCAAACAGGAACTGCTCTCCCTTCTCGATAGTGGAGGCGTGACGCCCAATCTGGATCAACAAGACAGCCCAGCCCAAATCAATGAACAAGAGCAATTGAACAGATACAGACTGGCTTTTCGCCGTCGGAGATATTTGCCTGCTTCAGCGATCAAGCGGTAGATCGCGGCCACTTGGGGATCTCGAAAGATTTGGCCGTTGATCCATGGTGCAATACACGGAATAAATGTCTACTTCTTCAGAATGATGGACTCGATCTGCTCGACAGCCTCAAAATGTCGGTCCCTTGTGAGCAGTGTCCCACCAACCTCCATGCAGCAAGCGGCAATCCAGACATTGTTGAGGGGGATCTTCCTACCCTATTCTCCTGGCATGTGCGGAAATAGAGCACGTCACCGCCGGTCAACACCGGACCCAGGGGTGGCGATTAGCAGTGGACCCACCGGGATGAGTGATTGCAGGGAGTGGCTCTTTGCAGGGAGTGATTGTGGATTATGCAACTGGGGGCGAGGGAAATCGACAATCAGCAACGATAATGGGGCAGAGGAGCCCTTGGTTAGTAATAGCGTGCTGAGAAGGTCGTTCTGTTGCAAATGATGCCGGGATCTATGTGACTGGGCGCTCTGCAGGGAATGGATGGTGAAGCGCGGGGGGATTAAAAATAACCGATCATACTCATGGAGAGGTAATCAGGTTGACGGGTGAGTGAACGGGTAAAGGGCTGGCCGGCCGGATCAGAATGGATGAGACTGTGTTATGGGGGAGTCTGGTGTGTGGGAATGGATGATTAGTGCTCCGGGGAATCTGAAGTGAGCTTAGGGGCGAGAGGGCCATCGGTGCGGTAGCTGCGGCCTGGACGGATGTTAATAAGGCAGGCTCGATCCAGGAGGCGATCTACTATGGCATTGACGATGGAGGGATTTCCCATGTTTTGTCCCCATTCTTCAAAGCTGACGCTGGATGTGATGATGAGCGCCACCCGGCCGTGGCAAGCGTTAATGACATCAAAAAGGAGGCTTGGATATTCCGGTTTTGGACGGACATAGCCGAGGGCATCAAGGATCAACACGTGCAACCGTGCAAGACCGGAGATGATCTCGTAAGCGGTGTTTTGGGACAGGGCAGTGTGAAGCCGAAGGAGGAGATCTTGCACCCTGAAGAAAGCGACACGATATCTGGCTTCACAAGCACGTATGCCAAAGGCGGTGGCCAGGTGGGTCTTCCCCGTGCCGGTTTTTCCGAGTATGAGCAGGGGCTGGCGCTTTTCAACAAAGTCCAGATGTGTAAGATCTTTAATGTATTCAATGTTGAGTCCTGGTTGAAAGCCCCAGTCGAAGGATTCAAAAGTGAGCCGTTGGGGAAAGCCCGCTTTCTTGATGCGGCGTTCCAGGGACCGGGCACCTGTGGCTTCAACCTGTTTCTTTACAAGATCGGCAAGAAAGGCCAGATGCCCTTCTCGGGTCTCGGCGGCCAGATGGAGAGCCTCATCAAGATGTGCGGCCATATCGTTTAATTTGAGACGGCGCAGATCAAGTTTTACGATCTCCGGCAGGATTTCTCTCATTCTTCTTGCTCCTGGTCTTTTTCCAATCCTTCTATCAAGCGGTCGTATGAGGAGGGATCAGGGTTTTCCACGGCACAGGACCTGAGCCACTGCTTGATGTTCTCTGGAACGAGCTCGGGGACACCTTGAGGATTACCCCTGCTCCGGATGGTTTTTCCGTAAATCACCCGGCTTACGGCATCGGCGCTGTAGACTCCGTATCGCATGGCATGGGAGAGAGCGCCTGCCGTGACATCTGAGCCGTAGCGGTTGGCAAGTTTTAGGATTCGTTGGAGATGATAGCCTGCGGCTGCGCCGCGCTCTCTCTGCAGGCCCTCAAAGTAAGCTTTGGCTTCCTCACCCAGTCGTAGGAAGGCGGTCTTCAAGAGCTCGGTCTGGAAAGTGTACCCTCGGTATGCCTGTTCATGCTCCGGAAGGATGGACCTTTCGTATTTTTCTTCTTTGTAGACGTGAGATGCGACAAGTTGGCTATTAACCCAGATTTCCAGGTGATCGAGGTAGAGGCGCACCCTGGCCTGCCTTCCTATAAGGTCTGGGTGAACGCTGTAGCGGTTTGTGTCAATGGCCACACAAAAGTCCCGGTGAATAAGGCGCTTGACTTCGCGGTAGTTTTCGAACCGCTGAGCCGGCAGAGGTTTGAGGAAAGGATACTCCCTTTTCAGGCGATCTGCGGGCTTTTCGCGCAACGTTCCGTGGATGCGAACATTGGCACGATTGTCAAGCCACCATTGCCCGTGAGCCTGTAAATGTTCAAAGTCCCTGAACTCACGTCCTTTGAGGCAGTTTTGCTCGATGTAGTGAAACGGGCGCTCCACCATCCCATGTCGATCCTTGGCGCCGGGCTGGAGTATTATGACCTCAAAGTCGTATGAATCGGCAAAGACCTTGAATCTTGGATTAATCCAGATCTCTTTGGGCCCCACGTGCCTTCCCACAGTGGTCATGTTGTCGTAGGTGATGGTAGCCGGAACGGCCTGAATCCGCTCAAAGGCCTCCTTGTGCAAAGCGATAACAGAATCAAGGGTCTCATCGGTAAAGAATCGCATGTGAAGCCATCTACTGAAGCAAAGGATGAGGCTTCCGGTATGCACGACCAGGTCCCTTCCGCCTACCTTGACACGATGGGGGCTCCAATCCATTTGGGCTTCGTGTCCCACAGGATGATCGATAGGGGCCGTTGGACCACGGGTTTTCCCGGGCCGGATGGAGCGAATGTAGTCTTTGAGGATCGAGTAGCCGCCGGAGTATCCCATAGGCTGGATTTCCTCCATGATACGTATGGCAGATAGATCTTTCTCTCTCACGAGATAAGAGATTTTGGCCCTGTAAGGATCGAGTTTACTTGAACGAGGAAGTCTCGATGCACAAGCCCGACTCAATGGAGTCGATCTGAGGGTCCTTCGTACAGCATTTCGGCTGACTTTGAGCAGGGTGGCCGTCTTTCGGATAGACCCCGTTTCTTTGAAGGTCTCTTTGATCTTCTTTACCATGCGCTCAGGCAGTCGACTCACCGGATGCACCCCCCTTTCGATTCAGAGCCGAGTATGCACAGGATATTGCCTCCCGACACATGTTTTCGGCAGCCCCGAGCGCAGCAACAAGCATGGCCTCGCTTTGGGGGTTCATTGCCCCCAAGCCCTTTGAAGAGCTGCGTTTTAGAAGGTGAGCAAACCGCTCGATACTTCCAACGGTTTTGAAAAAGTTGTGCAAATGGACGGGCACAGCACTGAGATCCACCTGTGAATCCGCGCCGGCAAGCTCCAGCGCCTTACGTGAAGACCCCATGATAAATCTTTTCTGTTCGGGGTTGGCGGCCTTTCGCCACAAGTCGACCAATCGATGGATTTCTTCAGTCTTAAGCTTATCCCGCTGGATGGCTGCTCCCATGTCAACCTGGTTGCACTCCGGCAACCGCGCCAATGGTCGAGCGGACCCGGGTGGAAGGAGCCCTACCCGTATGTCCTCGATAATCTGAGGGTTCAAGCGGCGCACCATCTCCAGTCGACGGCTCACCCAACTCTTGTGACGCTCCATCATGGTGGCCACCTCCACCTGTCTGAAGCCGTCTTTTTCCACCAACTCCCGGATGATCAGACATTCCTCGATGAGCTCGAACCCTCCATTGTGATTTAAAAGGTAAATCAGCGCCTTGAGGACTGAACGATCATAATGACGGAGAATCACGGCAGAAATCTTATCCATGCCGATGATGGAGGCCGCCTGTTGCCTTTTGAACCCATCCACAAGGATAATGTGCTGCCCATGACCCGCTGCAACCACAGGATTGAGCTGCCCACGTCTCTCCAGTGAGCTTATCATGGCTTCAATAGCGGTTCTGGGACATCTTCGAAGACGCGCCAAAGAGAGATCAAACTTCGAAGGTGCAACATGGATAAATTGCCCTTCCGACATCGTGCCTCTCCCTGTCATGATTTTCTCCGGGTTCCCACCGGTTGGGATGGGAGCTCCAGGACCTGGTAGATGGTTCCGTCAAAATCGATCATGTCTTTGGCGAGAAGCCCGTCTCTGGCCTCGATATATTCGTCGAGCCTAAACCCCAATAGGGTGCAGATGGAATCGTAGGCGTAATAGGAAAGTCCATGACGGTCTGAAGCGAGAACAAGGAAGAGATACAGCAGGAGCTCTTCCTTACTGAGGGAAGCCACAAACCCGTCTGTTAGAAAACGATGAGGGATGAAGCTAAACCCCTTCTCGATGCTCCTTACCCGGTCCGCTTTAAGGATTCTCTTGGTGATCATGCCGGCCTCCTGTCTATTTCGAGATTCAAGGCCTGCTTATCACACTCGATCCCCATCGCCTAACGAGTCCATCTTTGCAAGCACGCAGAAGTTGCGGAAATAACTTACTAAGTTGCCTTATGACGCGTCCATCTTTGCAAGCATCTCGCATGCCTCCGCAATGAAAAACCCTGCAATCTTCATGAGTTGACGCGTCCATCTTTGCAAGCAATCCTACGCACTGGAAACGATCACGATATGGGCCTGGAGCGGAGCCGCTTTGCGAGATATTGGAATCAACCAGTACCTTCCAGCGAGT
>JAUPKT010000414.1 GCA_030837305.1 Thermodesulfobacteriota bacterium | reverse complement strand
TGGTTCCAATCAGATTTAGCTTCTAAGATGTCTTTTTACCGGATATCTGAAAATGTAGGGGCTCGACTCGCCTCTGCCAGGGGCCTCACCTGGGTTGCTCGGTAAACGGGGCATGTGCCGAGAGATCACATGATCGTGGACCACATGCGTTGAACCCGCGACAACACGGAGGGCAGTTTCTTTAAACGTGAGGGTGAAAGTTGTACCCACAGGTAAAAGAAGCGGCTGACTTCATGAGAAAGCACGGTTTGCCATTTGCATCGATTCGTGCGTTCGCGTCAATGATGACTGAAGTCGTTGAGGGGAAGGAAGCGTATGTGCCTCTGGATTCCTGTTCTCCTCCCCACCAGGGACTCCTTATCGATCTTATAAATGATTCTAAGGCAGTTGAGGCTTTTTCCCAGCGGGGAGCGGGACTCTTGTCGAAAGTCATTGTCATTAAGCTCAATGGTGGACGAAGCACAACGATGGGTGGCGAGGTTCCAAAAGGAATTCTAAAGGCCAAGAACGGGTTCTCATACCTCGATATCATCATCAACCAGATGGAAGCAATAAGAAGGCGTCGGAACATCCGCATACCTCTTGTATTGATGAACAGTTTCTTCACGGAGGCACTGACGGGGGATTTGCTTAGGACGCGGAACACCTCGGTTCTTACTTTTGAGCAAAACAAAGTGCCGCGTCTCGAGGCAGAGACGCTCTTCCCGCTGGACACGGACACACTGGAAGATTGGGCTCCGGCCGGTCACGGGGATGTCTTTCTGAGTCTTCAATTGTCGGGACTGTTAGATCGTTTTTTGTCCGAGGGATACCGCTGGGCATTCATCTCCAATATTGACAACCTGGCAGCTTGCCTGGAACCATGGATATTAGGCCTCATCGAGGATCAGAGTGCCGAATTCCTCATGGAAGTGACGGAAAGAACTACGGCAGACAGAAAAGGGGGCACGCTCGTTTTAAGAGATGGGCGACTTTTCCTCTTGGAGATTGCCCAAGTTGCTCCGCAAGCCCAAGAGGCATTCATGGATTTGGATCTGTTCCCCGTATTCAATACCAATAACATTTGGGTCGATTTGGGTGCCGTGAAAAAGGTCTTGGGAGCAGACCAACTCCGTCTGCCCGTGATTCAAAACAGGAAGACGGTCATGGGGCATTCAGTCATGCAGCTTGAGACCGCCATGGGGGCAGCGATCTCAGCTTTTGAGAAAGCCATTGGGCTAAAGGTGACCAGAGATCGGTTTTTCCCGACAAAGACAGTGGAAGACCTCTTCGTTCTTCAGTCAGATGTCTGCATCTTGGACGAGCTGTTTCGACTCCGAAAGAATCCCCTTCGCCCAACGTCTCTTCCTCTGCGGCCCACGATGAGTTTCTCTTACGATTTTTTGAGGTCGCCGCTGAATTTTCCGGATCGCTTTGAGGATCCTGAGGCGGTTTCATTGGTAAGAGCGCGAGAACTGCACGTTGAAGGACAGGTATTCTTCGAGCGTGATGTGCGTGTCGAGGGCAGCGTTACAGTTCGGGGCCGTTCAAGAAACGGGGTTCGCATACCACGGGGCACCACGTTGAGAGACACTATTGTGACGGGCTAAGGAGCCTCAGGGGCAAAAAGAGCCCGCAAGATTGTATAAGGATTGGTTATGTCAAGGGTCTTGGTAACAGGCAGCGCAGGTTTCATTGGTTTTCACATTGCGCGGCGGCTCCTTTCCAATAAACACAACGTCATAGGAATCGACAACTTCAATTCTTACTATGCTCCGATTCTCAAAAGGACGAGGACGGATATATTACATACCTTCCGAGACTTCATTTCTGTGGAGCTTGATCTCTCTGATCAGGACTCAGTGGAGAAGTGCTTCCGGGATTATCAGCCGGAAATCGTGTGCCACCTTGCGGCTCAGGCCGGAGTGCGGTATTCACTGCGCAACCCTTATGCCTACGAAAAATCCAACGTGGCGGGATTCCTCAATATCATTGAACAAGCCCGTCAATTAGAGGGGACACGTTTTGTGTACGCATCGAGTTCCAGTGTTTACGGTGGTAACACGAAAATGCCTTATTCGGAGAGCGATCCCGTCAATACCCCGATTAGTCTATACGCTGCGACAAAACGGGCCAACGAGATGATTGCTTATACATACCATCATCTGTACGGTTTACAGACGGTGGGACTCCGTTTCTTTACTGTGTACGGGGAGTGGGGACGACCTGACATGGCGTATTGGTCATTTGTAGAAAACATGCTGCACGGAGAGACTATCCGAGTATTTAACCATGGAAGGAATAGCAGAGATTTCACTTTTGTAGATGACATAGTCTCCGGCATGGAGAAGGCACTTTTCAGCCCAAGCCTGGACGGCTACGAGATCATAAACCTAGGGAATAATCAGCCGGTACAGTTGATGGAATTCATAGCAGTCCTAGAGGACTTGACAGGGGTATTGGCAAGAAAAGAGATGATTCCGGCTCAACCTGGTGATGTCGTGTCCACATACGCTGACATATCACGAGCCCAGGAGAAATTGGGATTCCACCCAAGAATAGGCATTCATGAGGGCCTTGCGCGCTTTGTCCGGTGGTTCGAGAAAGAGGAGAGTCTTACACGGGCAGTAAGGGCCTTCCGAAAGCGAGCGGAATCCTGAGTGAAGGGCATGGTTTCCCCAGTTCCCACGCGACGGTTATCCGGAGTGTCTTGCGTCACTTCCAACTACACAGGCGATTTATTGCGGATATATGCAGAATGCCACGGGCAAGGAAACCACTATTTTGATCAAAACAGGGCAACGAGCCTTAGGTGATTGAACGATGGTATCTCTCTACATCAGTGTTGCATTGTTGATCATGGGAACGATTAACACCGTACTCATGTTGGAAACCATGGGAAGAAAGCGCCAAGGGCCAGGATATTTTTCGGCTCATCGATGGCTTGGAAGGGCTTTCGCTGTGGTCTTCCTAGGGGTGTTCATCTTCATGCTTCCTCGGGCGGCTTTCCTGAACGATATGCCTGTGTCGGCTTTGGTACATGCCCTTTCGGGCCTTACTCTTCTACCCCTTGTTTTGTGTAAGGTATTGTTAGCGAGGAGATACCGACTCTTTCATGAGACACTGCCTTCCTTTGGATTTCTTATCGTTTTTTTTTGCTATACTACCATTATCATGAGTGGGATTCTTGTGACGCTCTTCAGAGTACAAAACTAGACCTATTAACCGTTGGACAGACTTTGTTCCCGGAGACGCCGAACCATGGACCAAAGAACGGAGAAAATACGAAAACGTGTTTTGATCCCCATCGGAGTGGTACTCGTGTGCCTGATTTGCTTGTTTATTGCATCGAGTTCTTGGTTGCAAAGGAGTCTCCTGGTCAATAAGCTTGGAGAGGACCTCAGTCGAGTTCAGTGGCTTCTGAGTATGGAAATCAAGTCGACGGAAATGTTGCTGAGGTGTTCAATTGATCTCGTGGAGAGTCTGCCTGGCTTGGGCAGATTTAGCGGATTCGAGGATCGCGATGGGCTGCTGGACTATGTTTACCCTACGTTCAAGCGACTCAAAGATGATTACGGTATCACCCATTTAGAATTCATAGAAAACGACAAGACTTCTTTTCTCAGGCTGCATAGACCTTATCACGTAGGAGGTCTTGTCTCGAGACGAGTCTTAGCTGATGCCGCGTCGGCGGGAAAGACAACAGCCGGATTGGAGATAGGCCCTGCCGGTAATCTCGCAGTTCGTAGTGTAAGACCGTGGGAAGTGAACCAGAAGCTGGTCGGTTATATTGAAACTGGCCAAAGCCTGCAGAATTTGGCAGAAAAACTCTCGAGTTCGCTTGGCATCGACCTCGTCATGTTAATTGAGAAGACGTTTCTTGAAAAGTCGGCTTGGCAGGAGGTAATGTTACAAGCCAATAATCCTTATTCGTGGGATCATTTTCAGCATTTCGTGGTTTCCAGCCAAACGATAGATCAGTTGCCACCGGGTCTTGCGGCACTGAGAGTCGAAGAAACGAGGGACAGAGGAGCAATCGTATTCGATACATGGAACGGCAGAACCTATGGATGGTCCTCAGTGCCTCTGCTTGACTATGCTGGTCAAACGGTAGGACGACTAGTGGTCATGCGGGACGTGACTCGCGACAAGGCCCATCTCATGGAACTTTGGGGAGTCGTCTCAGTAATCGGAATTGCTTTAGGGGCAATTCTCATAGGTTGGTTTTATGTTTACTTGGGTTCCATTGAGCGCAACCTGGGAAGAGGTCGAGAGGCCTTGATTGCGGAAATAGAAGAACGCACTGCGACTCAAGAAAAGCTCCAGTCCAGCTATCAATTCCTCGATACCCTGCTGGACACCATTCCGAATCCTATTTTCTACTCAGACAATGACGGCGTGTTCGTAGGATGCAACAAGTCTTTCGCAGGCAATGTTCTTGGAGTGACCGCCGAGGAAATTCGGGGCAAAAATTTGCGTGACTTTCCTGAAGTTTTTTCTCATTCATTCGTTGAAGCGTTTGGAGACCAGGCCAAACAAATGACTACATCGACAGGGAATCTGACCTACGAAACAGAACTGAAGTGCTCAGATGGACTGTCAAGGATCTTCATCATTAATAAAGCTTCTTACGCGGATCAATCCGGCACCGTGAACGGGATTGTTGCGGTCATGGTCGATCTGTCAGATTTGAAGAAGAAAGAAGAAGCTTTGCGAAAGGCGAGAGACCAGGCAGAAGCCACCAATAGGGACCTTGCCGAGAGTGTTCTTCGGGCTGAGAGGCTTGCGGAACAAGCAGAAGCAGCCAACAGGGCCAAAGGTGATTTTCTTGCCAAAATGAGCCATGAGATACGCACGCCTATGAACGGCATCATAGGCATGACCGAGCTATTACTGGATACCAATATCGATTCGGAGCAGCGAGATTATCTGAATACGGTCAAATTGTCCGCAGATGCGTTGCTAACTGTGATTAGCGACGTACTGGATTTCTCAAAGATTGAGTCTGGTAAACTTGAGTTCTTCATAACCGATTTCGATCTGCGGGATTGCATTGGCGACACCCTGGCTTCCATCAGTGCCCAGGCGCACAAGAAGGGTTTGGAGTTAGCTTATGGCGTGGATCCGGGGGTTCCAAGTCTGGTCTTGGGGGACCCGGGAAGGATAAGACAGATACTCGTGAACCTCGCAGGCAACGCTATCAAGTTCACCGAACACGGCGAAGTCGTTGTCAACGTCCACGCCGAAGATATTACTTCTGAAGAGGCGAAGTTACACTTCACCGTTAGCGATACCGGTATTGGGATTCCCGAAGAGAAGACAGGTGCGATCTTTGATGCTTTCGAACAAGTAGATAACAGCAGCACAAGGCAATATGCCGGTACCGGGTTAGGGTTGGCCATCACAAAACAGTTAGTCCAGAGAATGGGAGGCACCATTTGGGTTGAGAGTTCTCTTGGGAAAGGCAGTGTATTTCATTTCACCCTATCATTGAAGATCTCTTCTCAGTCAGATGATCGAAGAAATCGATCAGACATAGTCGATCTTTCCGATCTGCCTGTCTTAGTTGTAGACGACAACGCGGCAAACCGGCAAATCCTTTCGGAAACATTGACAAGTTGGGGCATGGTGCCAACGGTCGCGCCGGATTGCAAGTCTGCTATTGAGACGGTCTCTGAGGCTCGGAGGAAAGGGCAGCCCTTCTCTCTTGCCCTCATTGATTTCCTGTTGCCGGATACGGATGGGTTTCAACTAACGGAGAAAATCAACAGTACCCCCGGGCTGGAAATCGCCACCATCGTGATGCTTACCTCGGGCGGCCAGCGGGGGGACGCTGCGAGATGCCTGGAGCTGGGCATTTCCGCATACCTCTTGAAGCCGGTAAAACAGTCCGACCTATTTGGCGCCATCGTCAAGACGTTGAAACGAAAATCAGATAGTAGTGATTCGAAAACGCTGGAAACGCGTCATACCCTTCGTGAGACACACAAACCACTTCGAATTCTGCTGGCCGAGGACAACCTCATCAATCAGAAATTGGCCGTTCGAGTCCTCAACAATATGGGGCATTCCGTTGTGGTGGCCCAGAACGGTGAAGAGGCGGTTGCGCAGTATCAAGCCGAGTCTTTCGACTTGATACTCATGGACGTGCAAATGCCTAGAATGGATGGACTGCAAGCCACGGGAGCGATTAGATCTCTTGAGGAGGGGACCGGCAAACGCATGCCTATTGTCGCGATGACCGCCCACGCCATGAAGGGAGACGAAGAGCGCTGCTTGTCGGCGGGTATGGACGCCTACATCTCCAAGCCCATAAAACTCCAGGGACTCTACGCAATTATTGATCAAGTCACCACAGATAGAGTTGTTCTGCAGCCTTGACAAATAAGCTGTCCGTGCCCAACTCAAGGGCGGGTAAACCCTCTACCAAACTTAGAAAAGGGTTTAAGAGAAAGTATATTTGTGGAGGTGTACCATGTTCGATCTCATCCCTTGGCGGCGCAAACAGGACGATGTTTCTCCGGTGGGAAGGCAGCTGGAATTTCGGAGAGAATTCGAGGATCTTGTGAATCGTTTCTTCGGTCCGGATCCGTGGTTTTCCAACAGGCTATTTGGGCAG
>JAUPKT010000413.1 GCA_030837305.1 Thermodesulfobacteriota bacterium | reverse complement strand
GCCTTGCGGCAACGAAGAATTGACAACGGCGCAATCATTTTCAAGGATCCCGAACTCGCAGTCCACGTCCACGAAGACAAGACGATAGAGGTCACCGTGAGAGACCGAGAAGCGAGTTCCCAAATTCTTGTGTCGGAATTTATGATTCTGGCCAATAGTTTGTTTGCATCATTCTTGCTGGAAAAGGGCATCCCAGCACTGTTTCGGACTCAGCCGCCTCCTGCTGAAAAAATCCAAATAGGAGAAGAGTATGATCCTGTAGAATCATATCGATCCAAGAAAAGCTTGGTAAAGGGCGATATCATAACAAAGGGAGCCCCACATGCAACACTTGGTTTGCTGGCCTACACAACGGCCACCTCTCCCTTGCGACGGTACACGGATTTAGTAGTCCAAAGACAGCTAAGGGCTGGGCTAGGACTTCCCGAAAGCCCCTTGGATGAACGAGAGCTTGAAAGGATCTTGGGAGAAATATCATTCCGAATGGATCAGGCATCTCTTATGGAGCGAGAGAGAACAAGATATTTTCTGCTGAAATACCTCACCCAGAAGAAGCATGTAGATTTCGAGGCCACTGTATTGCACCGTTTTCCACGTTTCCATTTGGTGTATGTTAAAGAATTGGCACACAGGGCGGTTCTCAGAACTCCGCCCGGTGTAAACTTGAATCCACATGATCGCGCTATTGTGAGGGTTGAAAAAGTTGCGCCGAGGGAAGACAAACTCATATTGTCCCTGGTAGACTTGCTGCCGGAATACAATCAAACGAGTCGGGCTGGTCTGTGATGGTTCACCCACTGAAAGAATGGGATGTCGCCCAAAATGACTCCGTCCAGAGTGCGAAGCATGGCTGACCATGGGGCGTGGTTCGCCGATCTCCTCATGAGCGAGTTGAGAAAGCGCGGCAAGAAGTCCCTATCTCCAGATGGAGTGGTCACGGCAGCGGTCCTTGTGCCGTTGTTTACCCAACAAGGACAAATGAAAGTCCTGCTAACCAAGCGCTCCCAATTGGTTGAACACCACAAGGGAGAGATCTCATTCCCGGGAGGGAAACTGGATGATTCGGACCCAAGTCTTCTCTCGTGCGCGTTGCGAGAGACATCCGAAGAGATTGGGGTCAATCCCAACGATGTCGAGATATTGGGTGAGCTTGATGATTTCTATACCGTAGCTACCGGTTTCTTGGTCGTTCCCTTTGTGGGTATCATTCCGTATCCTTACGATTTTCGGACCAGCCCGAGAGAAATAGATGAATTGCTGGGAATACCCCTTGAGGTCTTCTTGGATCCTCACAGGAGAAAAGAAACTATTATGGAAATTAATAGACTGCCGGTGCCAGTAGTATCCTATTTGTGGGAAAACCACGTCATCTGGGGGGCTACAGCCCGAATTCTAAGCCATTTCGCCGATATCGTCACAAAACTGAGGAGGCCAAATCAATGACTAGTGTTAGGGAACTGTCGGAGGATTTTCAAGACTGCGTCCGTTTTCACGGTCACGTATGTCCCGGGCTTGCCATAGGCTACCTCGCCGCTAAGGCAGCCCTCCAAGAATTCAAGACAGGGCCGGCAGAAGACGAAGAACTGGTAAGCATTGTGGAGAACGACTCCTGTGCCGTAGACGCAATACAGGTGCTGCTGGGATGCACCTTCGGAAAAGGCAATCTCCTCTTTCGAGATTGGGGCAAACAAGTCTATACCTTCATGGACCGACGAACGGGCAAGGGTATTCGAGTTGCTCTCAAAGGAGAA
This sequence comes from Thermodesulfobacteriota bacterium, assembly GCA_030837305.1. GTDB lineage: Bacteria > Desulfobacterota > Desulfomonilia > Desulfomonilales > Desulfomonilaceae > JAUPKT01. Next base: position 1,329 of record JAUPKT010000413.1, on the reverse strand, counting down.
CTCCCGGGCAGCAAGGAACGTCATGTACTGAAGACGAAAATCGATGCAGGCACAGCTTCTCCCGAGGAACTTCATCAGTGGGAGGCATTTCGTGCGTCTGTCGTGAACGACCTCATTTCTGCAGACCCGGGGTCATTTTTCACCATTGAGAAAATTTCGGACACATTACCGCCCATGGCTCAAATCATGAATACGGAGAAGTGTGAATTGTGTGGAGAGGAAGTCGTTCAGTCCAAAATGGTTGAGTACCACGGGAAAAAAGCCTGTAAAGGCTGCGCTAAGAGGTGATCCAAGGTCATGAAGATCGCAGAACATCTCTATGTATATTTTTGGGCGGACCAAAGGGAGAACAACTGCAACTCCATTTTTGTTGACGGAAAAGTACCATTATTGATTGATCCAGGTCTTTCCCAGCGGACAGACGTCCTCTTCACGAAGATGAGAAAGGACGGATTAGAGCCGTCAAGAACGAAGGTAATAATCTGCACTCACTGTCATCCCGATCATTTCACCGGCATCCTCTTGTTCAAGGATAGGGCAGTGAGAATCGCCATCTCTAAACCGGAAGAAAGATTCATTGAGAAAGTGGGTCGCCCCATGTATCTGAACCATGGTCTGACTCTGCCTGACTACAAAATTGATTTCTACTTGAAAGATGGCGACTTGACCCTCGGTAAACACGATTTCCAGATCTTTTTGACTCCCGGACACAGCCCCGGTGGTATTTGTATCTACTGGCCGCGCTTTAAGGTGTTGTTTTCAGGAGACCTCGTGTTTATGAATGGCGTAGGCAGAACGGATCTTCCCGGTGGAGACTTGCAGAGCCTGCGTACGAGCATCAACCGCCTGTCTCAACTGCCGGTCAACCTCCTTATACCGGGCCACGGTCCCGCCATTCAGGGACAAGAAAACGTGAAGAGGAATTTTGAGACAGTCAAGAGAACCTTTCTGGGGACAATATGAGAATGTTCAAAAATTCGGCACCCCCATGACAGAAATTTGGACAACCTTAAGGATTGTGATTTCAATACCCTACTTAGATATGATCCGGGCGTTCAAATTTTATTACGATTTGGAGAGAAAAAATGACACATGCCTTCAGGGGATAGATAGGCTCTGAGATGCCCCAACACACTGGAATCAAGGATACTTTTTCAGAAAATATTCCAATCCGGAAATTCGGCATGATTATTGCTTCACAAAATGTCAACAAAAAGAAGAGATTCCTCCTACGCCAACTGCTTGTGACAGTTGGTTTTTTTTTGATAACTCACCCGACCGAAGTCCCTATCAAGGCCTTTGATGAATAGAAGGGCTCTTAAACTAGCG
>JAUPKT010000412.1 GCA_030837305.1 Thermodesulfobacteriota bacterium | reverse complement strand
TTTGCTGGAATTCTCATGGAACAAGGGTTTCGCAATGGAACGCTTCAACCTGAAGCAGCGTATCAAGAGGACATTGACACTCCTACACGGTCAAGTTCCTTCCGGCGTTCAGATAGTTCTCGACGTCGAGGATAATTTGGACTTGTATGCGGACAAGCAACGCTTTCAGCAAGCCCTTATGAACCTGATATCAAATGCGGTTCAGTCCATTAGCGGGGAGGGTGTCGTTACGATTAGGGGGTTCCGAACCCGAGACGGTTTTGGCTTAGCTGTCCTGAAACCGCACCGCCGGCCCTTACGATGTTCAACATTTCTTCAATTTGTTTCAGATTGGAATTCGCCTCTATCAATGCATCGTCCAGTGTTTTCATCATGGTAATGATCTCTGCCTTCTGGCGGTCAGGAAGGGCAAGGTTCCATCTTTTCCTGAATTCCGTCAGATCGTTGTTCGCTTTCTCATGGGCCTGTTTGGCCTCTTTGAGTTGGTCAGCGAGAAAACTCTCCACCCCTGGAACGGAATAGACTGCCAAATGGTACGGAATGTACTTTTCCAGCAAGGTGTTGAGTATCCGTTGCACCATGTTTGGATCGGGATAACGCAGCGAGAGATCAAGGACCTTGGATTTCGGTGTTGGAATGGCCTCAAAATTCGCTATGAGTGACTTGGCGACATTCTTTACTCTTTGTGTCTTATCTGCTTGCTCAGCCTGATCAATCTGCTGAGGAGTGCTGTCGCCAAAAAGATCCCCGACGGCCTTCCCCAGAGAGGACAATATGCCCGGACTGGATGGTTTCAACAGTTCGGGCCCCAACGCCCTCACCGTTTGTTCCCACAAGTCGAGGCTTCGCAGAATTTCCATTTCCGTGTTGAGGTCCATTTCATCGACGTTCAGGTTCATGACCTGGGCCGGCCCAGGTCCCGTCGGGCTTGCCATCAGCGACTGGCTCACCTGCTTGGCCGTTATCACAACTTTGGCCGTTGTTTCGTATACACGTGTAGCCAGCAGACAGGCAATGAGAACGCCCAAGGGGAACAGGATCATGACTAGTCTCAGGATCCATATTCTACGATAAATTATGTTAGCTAAGTCTCTTACGGTGAATTCCTGATCTTTTTCCATGGATGTTCGCCCTTGTCTGGTCAATTCAATGACTGAATTACGGGTACAGTTTTCCCGTGACGTGAGGCGGTCCCTATCAAAATACCAATAACAAATCAATATTTTTTTTATTAGTTTTTTGATATTCCAAGGCCTTTCCCTCCTCGGGACACTGGGTAAATTCTCAAACCATCCCTTTAAGCTCCGAATCAGTGGAGAATCCCGACATGAAGTTTGTTTGAGTCGTGTTCGTTGGTTGTCCTTGACATGGCATTAACCGAACGGATACGGTGTATTTTGGAGGATAGGTAAGTCTGGACCGGCCATGATCGGAGAATTTCATGGAATCCTGTGGACTAAAAAGCGTCGCCAAACAAGCCATTGGCTGAGAGCGGCACTGCAGGGAGGAGAACATGTTTGACCGGGATTCTGACGCAGTGGTTTTTGGCACGGCAGATGCCGAGGACGAGATCGATTACCGATCAGAGGGGCGGGAATATCTCGCGCCGCGATTATCGGTTTATGAGGAAGCACGGCCGGAAACCAGAGGGCAGGTCCAAAACATATCGGAGCATGGGATTGGATTGACGGGTATTCATGCCAGAGTCCATGAGATAAAGACATTCGTCATCGCAGGAGATGAGACCGCCGCCGAAGAGCCGTGTCAGGTCCAGGCTGTGTGCCGTTGGGTTAAACCGAAGACAGGAGATGAAGATCAAGATGCCGGTTTTGAAATCGTAGGCATCACTCAAGAAAATTGGCGAAGATTACAGGAATTGGTGCCTACTCTGAATGTAGAGGAACACCTCAGGACTGAAGAGCGCCACACCATCGATCCTCCCATTCCGGTATATGAAGTGGGGAAAACCGAATATGCGGGCTATATCGTCGATGTGTCCTCGCAAGGTTTCCGGATCATAGGACTTGAGGCTAAGGTTGGGGAACGCAAGAAGCTCGTTCTTAAAGTGGGGGACGAAATATCAAAACAGGGTATTGAGATAGAGGCTTTATGTCGATGGCTGAAGCCCAGGGATCCCGATATCGGTTTCGACGTAGGGTTTGAGATCATGGGACCTCCCGGCGAAAGCTTTAAGAAATTTGTGGAATTACACCCCAAGAGCCCTATGAAATATTGAACTTTCAAAGAGAAACATTCAGCGCTAGAGGCTTGGGGATCTGCCAAGAATAAGCGGCCGTTTACCCCCTTCTGTGGGGAGAATTTCTTCCACCGATTCTACAATAACTAGGTCCAAGGAAATGCCGAGACACTGGGCTGCCTCGCTCCGAATGAGAGCCTCACGGGACGCAGTGATTTGGTGTCGGGGCACAATCTGTATGTACACTGACTTGTCCTCTCCGATGCGTATCTGTGCTTCCTTGACCTCCTCTCTGTCATAAAACGAGCACGAAGAGAGGGTTGCGATTTCACCCGTATCTTCGTTCCGGTATACTAAATCAGCCGTCCGGCCAATCACCTCTGCCAAACAGTCTGACTTTCGCCCGCATGGACAGGGTTCGGTTTCTCTTATTGCCAAGTCTCCTGTGCGGTACCTGATCAAGGGCATAGCCCTGTTCCACAGGGAAGTGCCCACAATCTCACATATACTGCCGTTGTATGGAAGCAGCTCCAAAATACCCGTTTCCATCTGCACGTGATACGCTTTGGCATGGGAACATTGTAGCGCATAGGCCACGAATTCGCTTTGCCCATACCCGTCAACAACCTTGGTCTGAAAACTTTCCTCTATTCTTTTCCTCATGTAGAGATAGAGGTTTTCGGAGGAGGTTACGACGCACTTGGGAGGTTTGATGCGTCTGTTGCTTCGTGCCATCCACCGTGCAACGAGATAGATGCTGGAAGGCCAGCCTCGGATGAAATGAGGTCTATACTCTGCTAAAGCTTCAAAAATCTTCCTGAGATTCTCGTCAGTGGGTTGAGCCGTTGAGATTCTGAGTTCCCGTGTTCCGAAGAAGTACTTAAAGGCTTTGTCCGACTCTTTGAGGGGTTGCCCTTTGATGACGGCCACGCGGTCTCCTCGCTCGTATCCCAGCCACATGAGGTGCCGCAAGGCCTGGGCCCTTTCCACCGGTATGATGTTCTTGTCGAAATAAAAATAGAAAGATGGCCCCGTCGTGCCGCTTGTATGAGACATCTCTCTGCCGTAAGACGAAATATTATCGGCCACAAAATCATTCCATCGACTCTTGATAATGTCCGATGACAAGAGAGGTATGCGTGTCAAGTCCTCGGCACTCCGAATCTCCTCGGGACGGATGCCGTGTTCATCGAACAGCTCGTGGTAGTAGGGCACGTGGTCATAGGCCTGCTTTATAATGGCGGAGAGTCTCATGGACTGGAACTCTCGGAATCGAGTCTCGTCCCAGGCATCAGTCTCTCCAAATAAGGCGATCATGTCTCGATACGTCTTGCCGTACCTGATGGAGGGCGGAATAAGATGATAGGCATTCTCGAAGAAGTCGAGGAACGGAAGTGACGATTCCCTGAGGAGCGACTTGATATAGGTTTTCATTGCGCCTCTCGGCTGCTAACAAAGGGTAAGAGCTTTCGCAGCCCTACAAGATCGTCATGAGACAATGCCTTGAACAAATAAACCAGCAGGAAATAGAGACACGCTGAGATTGCCACATTTAAGAAGATGTTCCAGCCTTGCATATAATAGGCACACAGCCCCATCAGCAGGCTTGCCAGAACCGGCTTCTTTAGAATACCCAAAATAGGCATTGGGAAGAGACATTTCTTGATGGCAAGATACTGCAGTTGGTTCAGTATGACGAGCGTGAGAAAAACCCCGAGCACTGCGCCAAGTTCGGCCATACGAGGTATCAGCACAATGTTGAATACGAAACTCAGCACCACGGCTGAGATGTTGATAAGAAGGTCCAGCCGCTGATTGTTGGTTGCGATGAGGAGCTGCGCCAGAATGAGGGCCATGGTGTATGGCAGCATACTGAATGCAAGATAACGGAGAACAGGCCCTGATGAAACAAACTTTTGCCCGTAGATAAGCTGTATAATGTCATCCCCTATCACGAAAACACCGGCAATAACAGGACAGATTCCAAGAAAAACGTACCGCAGACACGTCAATGTGCTTTCGTAGAGGTTGTTGAGGCCCGCCTCGGATTTCCTTGTCAGAAACGGTAATACGGCCATGGCAAATCCCAAAGGAATCGTCTCGCATATCGTGACAATCCGACCAGCCGCGCTGAATATACCAACCGCTTCAATGTTCACGAGTTTCGAAAGCAACACTTCGGCCATGTTCAGGTGCAAAGTGGAAAAGATGGCAATACCGGCAAATGTGGGGGCCTCTCGAGTAAGGAGCTGCCACACCTCAGGCTGGAATGTCCATTTTGGGCGACCGCTCAATTTGACGTAAAAGTAGTAGAGGAGAAAAAATTGCAGCAGGCGGATAATGGCGATCACGGCAAAAATTGTCACAATGCCCCAGCCCAGGAGCACAAGGGGAACGCAAATCACCACCCGGAGAACATTTTCGAAGGCAAAACCAAATGCTACGTATTCAGACCGCTCCAGGCCCCTGAATACAGACTCCATGTACCTGATTGTCGTTGCCGGAATCAGGCCGATGGAGCAAAAGAATGCGCCCAGGACGATTTCGCTGTCGTAACGCAAGAGGTGTATGACCGCGTTCATGAGGACAAGCGCAACTAAGGCAGAAATAAAGCCGAAAGCCAGAGAATTCAGAAAAAATTCATGGACATGCTTCGGATCGCGAGACACTTCTCGTACCACGAGTGTGCCCAACCCAAGAGACGCTATGGTAGTAAAGATAAGAGAGAAAGAGAGCAGAAGAGAATACTGACCCAGGCCCTCGGTGCCCAGGTACCGCGAGATGATCAGGACCAGAATGAAGGATAAGAATGGACTGACGGC
>JAUPKT010000051.1 GCA_030837305.1 Thermodesulfobacteriota bacterium | reverse complement strand
TGGCGTTCTCCGCGGCAATGCGTGCTTCAATCAACTCGCTCACGTCCACGAAGGATTCGATTCCCCCTGTGATGTTGCCAAAATCATCCCTCAGAACAGTGGCGTTTTTCAGTACCGTAAGCAAACGTCCATCCTTGGCTCTTATAGTACACTGTTTACGCCATACCTTATCATTATTCATGAGTCCATTGAAAAGCCCGCATTTTTGCGAGCAGGGTTGCGCTGCGAACGTGGTACACGGCTTTCCCACCAACTCCTGCCGACTATATCCGGTGATGCGGCTAAATTCCTCATTTATGTCCGTGATTGTACCTTCCTGACTCACTGAAAATATTGCGGTGAATGCTGTTTCCAAGAGTAAAGACTGAAAGCTGTTAGCCTTCTGCAATTCCTGTTCGGCCTGTTTTCTTTTCGTGACATCTTGAGCGACGCCCAAGAAACCCGTTATCTCTCCCGTGTCGTCCTTAAGAGCGGTTACCGCGAGATGAACGGTCAATGGAGCACCGTCCCTTCGTAGATACGTCCACTCTCTCTCTTCATGCCCCCCTTTTCTCGCTCGGTATGACAGCCCCTGGAATTCCGAAATGGGCTTACCCAGTTCTCGAGAGAGTTCCTCAGCATGCTGCTTCAACTCCGACACCAAATGGATTTTTGCCGGAGTTTCTTTGCCGACAATCTCCTCAGCAGAGTAGCCAAGCATTGTCTCAGAGCCTTTATTGAAAACAGTAATAAGCCCTTTGGTGTCTGTTGCAATGATCGAGACCTGCGTCGCAGCCTGGAGCACGCTTTCCAACCGAGACAGAGCCTCCGACAAAGCTTGTTCGGCGACTTTCTGAGGAGTGACGTCATTCACCAGTAGGAGCAAGTGGGATTCACCGCCTGCTTGAAACGATACAAGTCGACAATCCAGCCAATAATCCTTACCATTTGGGCCGGAAATTCTAACCTGTCTCTGTCTGGTGATGTTCTGCGCAAGTACTTCCTTCGCATCTCTCGCCAGTTCGCTGGCGAACCAAAAATCCGATTCCCTAAAATTATCTCGCAGGGAGGTGGTTCCCATTCTTGACACGATACGTTCTGCCGCATCATTGGCGGTGAGAAATCGTCCGTCGGATCGATAGGTGAGTATGCCCTGGGGTGATGTCGCCAGGACATTTTGAGTGAATTCAAGGGCATCCGCAAGTTTTCGTTCGGCTTCCTTTCGAGCCGTGACATCCTGAAAAATGCCCTCAATGTATTGGACGGTGCCTTGCTGATCTTTGACAAGTCTTGAGTTGAGGGAAATCCACAAGATAGATCCATTCTTCTTGTGGCAAAGGGCCTCGTAGTTTGAGACACGCCCATGTTCGAGAAGCAGCTCCAGAAGCTTTTTTCGAGAATCAGGATCTGCATACAATTGGGTGGCAAGATCAGTAAGGTTTTCCAACAAATCTTCTACAGAATCGTATCCCAATATGCGAGCCATGGCATTGTTGGCTTCAATAAACCTCCCACCCCACGATGCCCTGTAAATGCCCTCGGAAGAATTTTCCACCAGTGACCGGTATCTCTCTTCGGAACGCCTCAGTTCTCTGGTCTGTTCCCGGTACAAGTTATCGAGTTCGGAATGGAGCTGCATGATCTCTTCGGTCATGACCGCTCTTTCCCGAATCTCTTCTCGTAACCGTGCCCGCGACGCTTCCAGACCTCTTATTCTATCGCTCTCGGTATCGGAAGACACCGGCTCCGGGGCAGAGGAGCGTTCGACTTCCTCCAAGCGCTGTCTGAGTTCATTCATTTGGGCCTCGAGCCGTGCCACTAATTTCTCTGTATCACCCATCATAAAATCCCTTTGGGAAATGCAATCCTGGGAAAGCCATCAAAGACGTTTATAATTTGTTGCCCACTCACGATTCATGAGGATTAGCCATCTTATGAAGGTGAATCATGGAATCAAATTCCTTTTTAGTCAAGAAGCCTAGTGACAGGCAGGACTCTCTCAGGGTGATGTTTTCCGCATGGGCTTTGTGAGCCGCCTTAGCGGCCTTGTCATATCCAATGACCGGTGTGAGCGCTGTGACCAGCATGAGCGACTCTTTAACCAAGAAATCTATCCTCTTCTCATTGGCTTTTAGGTTCTTGAGAAGGTGATCAGTGAATGAATTGCAGGTGTCTCCCAACAATTGGATTGACTGCAACACGTCAAATATCATGACCGGCTTGAAGACATTCAGTTCAAAATTGCCTTGGCTCCCTGCAAAGGCAATTGCTGTGTCGAGCCCCATCACCTGTACCGCCACCATTGTCATGGCTTCACATTGGGTGGGATTCACCTTTCCCGGCATGATGGAGGAGCCCGGCTCATTGGCGGGCAAGATCAACTCTCCGATGCCGCAACGAGGGCCTGAGCCTAACCAGCGTATATCATTTGCTATTTTCATTAGAGCGCCAGCGAGAGTTCGCAGGGCTCCGCTCACCATCACAATGGCATCATGAGCCGCCAATACCGAAAACTTGTTGCCGGCCGATACAAATGGGAGCCCCGTGAATTGAGCAATGTGGTGTGAGACACGCCGACCGAAGTCTTTATGGGCATTGAGACCCGTCCCAACTGCGGTACCTCCAATGGCCAATTCGAACAACCCTTCCAGACTCCTCTCGATGAATCCAATCGCAAGATCCAACTGGGCAACGTAGCCGGAAAACTCTTGTCCCAGTGTCAACGGCACCGCATCCTGAAGGTGCGTCCGGCCTATCTTCACGATATCCTTAAATGCTGAAACCTTTTCGTTCAGGGCGTCCCTCATTTTTCGAAGAGCGGGCAGCAAATGATGCACAATCTTGAGTGCGGCTGATATGTACATAGCAGTGGGAAATGTATCATTAGATGATTGCGACATGTTCACGTGATCATTGGGATGAATAGGGCTCTTGCTCCCCATTATTCCCCCGACCATTTCAATGGCTCTGTTAGCAATAACTTCGTTTACATTCATGTTGGTCTGCGTTCCGCTCCCTGTTTGCCAAACACGCAGAGGAAAGTGGTCTCTCAATTTACCGCGGATAATTTCATCGCAAACTTTGATGATGATATCGGCCTTGTCTTGGGCCAATTTGCCCGACTCGTTGTTGACAAGTGCTGCGGCCTTCTTGAGGATGCCAAATGCCTCTATCACTGCCTCAGGCATACGGTCGTGACCAATGTTGAAATATTTTAGGGAGCGTTGGGTTTGTGCTCCCCAATATCGGTCTACCGGGACTTCAATCGGCCCGATGCTGTCTGTCTCGATGCGGGTCTTAGCCTTACGTTTCATAGCCGCTTTCCTCCGGGCAGGGCACTTCAGTTGCGGGCATCCAACACTTCCTGTTCTCGTCTAGCATCACATGCCGCATACCTCAGCCATCTTATGTTGGTTACCTTGCAAGGGGGGTCCACATTAAGTTGATTTGCATTCAAACATGTTTGGGCTATGTCCGGGGTTTGTGTAGGAAATCCGCAACAACCTACTACGATTTGTACATTGCTTTTATAAGATCTGCAAACTTTTCGTTGATATATTTGCGCTTCACCTTCATGGTGGGAGTCACTTCGCCATCTTCTTCATACAGCTTCTTCGGAACGATCTTGAATTTCTTGATGGTCTCAACGTGCGACAGAGTTTTGTTGACCTGCTGAACCTCCATGTCAATCAATTCTATTATCTCCGGCGCTATCGTAAGGCTCTCGTAGGTGGTGAAAGAAATCTTATGGTCTTGGGCATACTGCACGACGTTTTCTTCATCCAACACTATCAAGGCAGACAAAAACTTCAAACGATCCCCGATGACGATGGCATCATTAACGTAGGGGCTGAACTTGAGCTGATTCTCAATGTTTTGAGGGGCTATGTTTTTTCCCCCCGCCGTAATGATAAGATCTTTCTTGCGATCAGTAATCTTGAGGAAACCCCTCTCATCGAGCTTTCCCACGTCCCCGGAACGCAACCAACCGTCAACTAGTGTCTCTTGGGTAGCTTCCGGATTGCGATAATACCCCATGAAGACGTTGTCGCCTTTGACCAAGATTTCCCCATCCTCATCGATTTTTACTTCCACCCCGGGAAGGGCAGGGCCAACGTTTCCCAGCTCTATGTTGTCTCCCTGATGTATACAAGTGGGACCGGTTCCCTCGGTCTGGCCATATACCTCTCTCAAAGGAATGCCTAAGCCATGGAAATATTTTATGACATCAGGAGAAATCGGCGCCGCGCCCGACACGGCAAGCTGTACCCTCTCAAATCCCAGCCTTTCTCTCAACTTATACAACACCAGTACATTGGCCAGAGCCTGCAACAGTTTGAGGGACACGGGCACCTTTTGGCCCGAGAAGCAACGACCGGCGTATTCATTACTGATCTTCGTGGCAAGAGAATACACGACTTTCTTGAACCATGTGGCGTTCGCGATCCTGATCCGAATACCTGAATAGTATTTCTCCCATATCCTCGGTACGGCAAACACTACGGTCGGAGATATCTCACGAAAATTGGCCATAATCGTGTCAGGACTTTCCGTAAAGCTGACGGTGTACCCGAAACGCAACGGCAAAAACACACTGAACATACGTTCGGCAATGTGACTCAAAGGCAAGAAAGAGAGAAGCTCGTCCGATTCATGTATTTCCAAGGCCTGGCCGATGGACCACGAAGTCCAGTTAACATTTGTGTGGGATAGCATCGCACCTTTGGGCGGCCCGGTAGTCCCCGAGGTGTAAATGATGAGCGCCATTTCTTGAGGGTCGGTTTGCTGCAGCAGCTCATCAAACAAATTCGGGTGTCTTGACTCCTCTTGCTTTCCCAGTTCAATCAACTCGTCAAACGTGATGACCATGGGATCCGAAAACTGTCTCAAACCCTTGGAATCCATAACCACGATTCGTTCGAGATCAGGGGTCCTTTCCCGGAAAAACAAGGCCTTGTCAAGTTGTTCCTCATCTTCAGCAATGTAAATCCTCGATTGAGAGTGACCCACGACATACTCGCACTGTTCAGCGGAACTCGTGGTGTAGATCCCCACCGTGACTCCACCGGCACACATGGTCCCTAGGTCTGAATAGAGCCATTCCGGTCTGTTCTCTCCGATAACCGAGACTCGATCCCCTCGCCTCAATCCCAGGGAAATGAGGCCGAGACAGGTGCGACGGGCATTTCTTACATAGTCGTCCCAGGTTACATCCCGCCATATTCCCAAATATTTGTACCGCAATGCCACCTTATCGGGGGCAATGGATGCTCGTTTCACGAACATCTGTGGAATGGTCGTAATGTTTTCAGTCATTTCGTTATTCCCGGATTCCTGAAGGGTCATCTCCAACGCTTCTTTCTCTTGTATCTTTGATACCCTTTCACAGAAGTTTCTGTTTTCATACCCAAATAGAATTCTTGGACGTCTTCGTTCTGCATGAGTTTTTCCGGTGAACCCTCCAAGACGATTCTTCCCGTCTCCATGATGAAAGCGTGATGAGCCACGCTTAGAGCCTTCTTTGCATTTTGCTCCACCAGCAATATGGTTGTCCCGGCTTCATTGATGCTCTTAATAATACCAAAGATTTCACTCACGAGAAGTGGCGATAGGCCCAACGACGGTTCGTCCAAAATCATGAGTTCCGGGTTGGACATAAGTGCTCGGCCTATGGCAAGCATTTGCTGCTCACCACCCGACAATGTCCCCGCCTGTTGCTTCAGCCTCTCCTTAAGGAGCGGGAAATAGGTGAAAACCCTTTCCATATCGTCCCCAACCCGACTGTCCGATCGTGTATACGCACCCATGACCAGATTCTCTTTGAGGGTAAGCTCAGGGAACACTTCTCGACCCTCGGGAACGTATGCGATTCCCATGGGCACGATCTTTTCAGTGTCCAGACCGTCTATGCGCTTACCCTTGAACCAGACGGAACCCTTTTCAGGTTGGTCGTCCAGATACCCCATGATAGTCTTGAGTGTCGTGCTTTTTCCTGCGCCATTGGCACCGAGTATGGCCCTGATCTCTCCTCTTTCCACCGCGAGAGACAGCCCACGCACAACCATGATTTTCCCGTAATAAATTTCTATGCTTTTTGTTTCCAGTATCATGAAAGCCAGCCATTCGAGAGAGACATCGTTTGTCGCAAAACCAAATCCGTCCTTATCAGTCTTTGCCGAGGTACGCCTCTAAGACCTCCGGGTGTTTCTGAACATCACTCGGACGTCCCTGAACAAGCTTTATCCCGAAGTTTAAGGCCATCACCTCGTCTGACACATCCATAACCAAGTTCATATCGTGCTCTACCATGAGAATAGTGATCTGAAAGTCATCCCGAATATCTCTGATCCAAAACATCATGTCCCGTTTTTCTTCTTGATTCATACCAGCGGTGGGTTCATCGAGTAAAAGAAGCTTCGGTTCCACCGCCAAGGCACGCCCCAATTCGACGAGCTTCCTCGTTCCATACGGCAAAGCCCCAACGGGAATGTCCCGGGATGCTTCAAGTTCCAGGAATTCGATAATTCGCTCCACACGCTCTCGGTGCAGGCATTCCTCTCGTGCAGCTTTTGACGCCCATCCAGGAACGAAGGCGCCTGAAAAGACACCGGTCTTCATGTGAATGTGACGACCGAGCAGCAGATTATCCATAGTGGACAGATGAGAGAACAATTCGATATTTTGAAAAGTCCTGGCTATGCCGCATTTGGCAGCCTGGTAAGGTTTCTTTCCCACCATTTCTATGCTTTGAAACCGGATACTGCCCTGGGACGGTCTGTATATTCCGGTAATGCAATTAAAAATAGTGGTTTTCCCCGCTCCGTTAGGACCGATGATCGAAAAAATGGTGCCCTCGTCCACGCTCATGGACACACCACTCAGAGCGGCCAAGCCACCAAACGAAATGCTCAAGTCATCTACCGACAAAATGGTCATACTATTCTCGAAAAACCTCTAATTCCTGGAAATATTAAATAGTCTTCCCTATGAAAACAGAAGACAAGCCCATAGAGAATAATGAACGATGTCAACTCTATTCACTCAGCCTTTGAACCATCGACCCGATTCTTTGAGAAAAGTAAAGACACGCAGTTGCGTCAGTTCCTTGTCCCCTTCGCCGACCAGAGAGACAGTGACCTTAACGGTTGCAATCTTGTCGACGTCCGGCATGGTCTTCCGGTCCTGATTCTCCTGAATGTCCGGTATTCCCTCTATCCGGTAATCCTTTAACACGACTGGATGCCTGCGCACCATTTCTTCATAAAAAGGGTATGAGAAAGCCTTCTTGAACTCCGATGAGGCAGCCAGCAAGTTCCACACAGCCACTATGTTCCCTTCTTTCTCAGCCTCAAAATATCGACGCACCGCCTCCAAGACATCTTCTTGGTCATCGGCGAGACAATGATGACCATGAATGAAGGCAAAAGCGCATACAAGAAGCAACAGGAGGCAGGTTAGCTTTACCCGACTCGACCCCGCATGTTCGCATTGCACTCCAGCAGGCTGTTCCATACTATCTACACTTTCCTCTGAAAATGACGCACGAACAAACCGGATGGTTTTACACAGAGAATTACTACTATCACGGCAAATGCAACTACTGACTTGAATGCCAGGGAAACATACCCGCCAAAGAAATTCTCGATGAGGCCGAGCATATAGCCCCCTACAGCCGCCCCCGGGAGACTGGTCATGCCGCCCAAGACAGCCCCGGCAAAGCCCTTCAGCATGGGATCCAACATCATATTTGGGTCAAGAGTTGCTATGGGAGCAATCAACATGCCCGCAACCGCTCCTGTTGCCGAACTCAATCCCCATGTCAGAGAAAATATCCTTCGGGTCGGAATGCCCATGGCCTTGGCTGCAAAAGGATTCTGCTGGACAGCCTTCATGGCGGTACCCAACTTGGTGAATCGGAAAAAGAAAAAAAGCCCGAGCATGACTACAAGGCTCGTGACGAACGTCCACAAGTTTATTTCCGTAATCATGATGCCGAAAGGATTGTACCCAGTGTATTCGGAAAAGGGCACGGGGAAAGGATGCTGACTGGCGCCCCATTTCCATCCAGCAAAACCGTACAAAATCATTTCTGCCCCGAGCGTAATGACAATGAGTCCCAACACGCTGGGATTCTTGG
>JAUPKT010000050.1 GCA_030837305.1 Thermodesulfobacteriota bacterium | reverse complement strand
TTAGCGAAACGGTACTCGGCAACATCATCCCGTTCAGGGATTTGTTTACAAGCCTCTTTTTCGTCTCCGTGGGCATGCTGCTGGACCTGAGCTATGTCGTGAATAATCTTGTTTATCTCTCCATCGTGACAATCGCAGTGATTCTCCTCAAATTCATCATGGCTTCCTCTGCGGCATTTTTCCTCCGACTTCCCGTCAGAACAGCAGTACTTTCAGGATTGGCATTGAGCCAAATTGGTGAGTTTTCCTTCGTTTTGTCGGAACCGGGAATACGGCTGGGCATCATGACTCCTGACTGTTACCAACTCTTCCTCGGGGTATCCGTAATCACCATGATGATAACGCCATTCCTCATCGCGTGGAGCCCCGCGATAAGTCAAAATATGCTTCGGCTGCCTTTTCCCGAGTCCTGGAAGACTGGATTGGGAAAACAAGACCTGCCAGAAGATCTTGAAGAACAAGCCAACCATCTCATCATTGTGGGATATGGCACCAATGGTCGGCATCTCTCCAAGAGCGCCGCGGCAGCCGCTATTCCCCGTGTGATCATTGAACTCAATCCTGAAACGGTTCGGCGTGAACGAGAGAAAGGGGAACCCATATTCTTCGGGGATGCCTCCCAGGCGACTGTACTTTCCCATGCAGGGATAATGAGGTGTACTGTTCTCGTGATCGTCATATCAGACCCGGCTGCGACGAAGCGCATTATCGATACGGCTAGACGAATAAATCCATCCGTCTACATCATCTGTCGAACCCGATTCATCTCTGAAATGGAAGCCTTATATGAGTTGGGCGCTGATGACGTCATTCCGGAGGACTATGAAGCCTCCATAGAAATACTGACCCGAGTCCTCACGAAGTATCTTCTTCCGCGAAAAGACATCGATGAACTCGTAGATCAGATCAGAGACGATCATTATCGTATGCTGAGAAAACTTGTGTATCCTGCGTCTCAAGTTTGCGACATCAGTCTCCAGTCGTCTGATGCCAACATTCGGTCAGTCCGTGTTGCCAGGGGATCGAAGGTAGTCGGAAAATCCATAAGTGACCTTGCCCTCAGGAAGGAACACGGGGTCACTGTCATCGGCATTAAACGGGTTGGCAGCTTTACAGCGAATCCATCACCCCTTGAAAGAATAGAAGATGGCGATATTGTGGTGATTCTTGGCGAAATGGAGTCCATGGAAAAGGTGCAAAGACTTCTGGAGAACACCTGACAAAGAAGCACTCACAGTTCCTAATCCGAGGGGAACTTCAGCATGGAGAAAGGGGAACTAAGATGAGAATAGGCATTCGCATCTGCTGCGTCGCGATCTTAATGGTCATGATTTTCCCCGGACAAGCCCAAAGCAGTAACAGAGTGGATTTGTCCAAGGGACAAACTGTTTATGTTTCAGTCTATTCACACATTTACGGAGGACCACGTACAAGGTCGCTGGATCTCACCGCTACTTTGAGTATTCGTAATACTGATCCGACCGAATCCCTTGAATTGACTTCCGTGCGCTATTTTGATTCTGAGGGGAAGCTCGTCCGGAAGTACTTGGAAAAACCCCAGGCCATAGGACCCCTTGCCACCACTCGATTCATTGTAGAGGAATACGACACTGCCGGGGGCTCCGGGGCTAAATTTCTGGTGGGATGGAGGTCACTGAAGCCGGTAACCCCTCCGGTCATCGAGTGCATCATGATAACCATCCAGTCCGGCTTGGGCATATCATTCGTGAGCCACGGACGAGTGATCCGGGATGTGGGACAGTGATGGAGGGGGACGCGTTGTAATGATTGTCGATGCCCATTGCCACATGTTCACCCCACGGCTTGTACACAATGTCTCAAAAAAAACAGACATGGCGGCAATATTGAAGTTAGGTACGGAGCACGCTTACGCGAGGCTCAGTCCTGCCAAACTAGATGCAGCAGCCTCTCTCTATGGCGTGGATACCTGTATTCTTCTGCCCACCGCGCATGTCCACCGAGTAAAGGAAGAAAACGATCGACATGTGAGCTTCACGAGGGAGTCATCGAGGATAAGGACTTTGGCCACCTTGCATCCTCACATGAGCAATATCGAAGAGGAGGTTGAGCGGGTCTTTTCTCTGGGTATACCCGGCTTCAAATTTTCCAGCTTCACCCAAGGATTCGACCTGGCTTCCCCAGAATGTACAACCATGATGGCCGTTGTAGAACGAGTGGGCTTGGACAAAAATCAGAGGCCCGTGATGGTGTTTGATACCTTCGTGGGGGCACACGAGCATTTCGCGGCTGATCCTGCGTTTCTTACTACGCCAAAAAAATTGGCAGAGATTGTCGAGCGGCATTCCGGCATCACAATCATAGGGGCGCACATGGGTGGACTCACTGCGGATTGTGACGAGATAGTTAAACATCTCAAGCCAAGAGACAATCTCTACCTGGATACATCAAACGCTGCCCATACGTTGCAAGAAGATGAGTTCGTGCAATTACTCCACATACATGGTCCTGAACACATACTCTTCGGTACTGATTGGCCGTGGTTTCACTATCGGGACGAAATCGCGCTCATTAGGTCTCTCGCTCTCCAGGCCGGTTTTTCAGAATTGGAGATAAACCTCCTTTTCGGCGGCAATGCGCAAAGGATCTTTTCACTGTGAACAAACAAGTTTTTTAGAGGAAGGTCTCGGATGACAACCGGCAATCCAATATGTTTGTCATTTTCCGGTTCTTGTTGTAGAAAGTAGTATAGAATTGTTTCGCACAGCGAGAGGAATAGATCCATGGAATCGGTGTCCATGAGAACAGCAGAGTCTTCAGAAGATCGCCGGTGGAGGCTGGTCAACAGGACGATTCGACTGCACGGGGGCACTCCTGATTGTCTCATCGAAACCCTTCACACGGTTCAGGAGCACTTCGGGTATTTGGACAAGGACGCACTGAAATACGTGGCTGACTCGCTCCGCGTTCCATTGAGCCGAGTCTATGGGGTTGCCACTTTTTATCATCATTTCACCTTGAAGCCTGCTGGTGAACACACATGCGTCGTCTGCCAGGGCACAGCATGCTACATAGGTGGAGCGCCGAACATCCTGAAAACAATTAAGCAAAAACTGGGCATTGATCCGGGAGAAACGACCCCGGACGGCAAGGTGAGCCTTGTTTCAGCCCGGTGTCTCGGATCGTGTGGACTCGCTCCAGTGGCTGTATTCGACGGCAAGGTCACTGCGCGAATTACTTCAGAAGCGGTTCTCGAAAACATGGGGAGCTGGTTGGGTAATGACACTGACGTTTGAAGACCTCAAAGAAGTCGCAGCCATTGAACAGGACAGTCAGGCCAAGGTTGAATATTCAATCAAGGTCTGTATGGCTGCCGGATGTTTGTCCTCCCGCAGCGATCTGGTCAAAGAAGCCTTGGAAAGCCAAGTGAAGGAGACCGATTGGGGATCCAAGTGCCGGGTCACCGGTGTTGGATGCCTGGGTTTGTGCGTCCAAGGTCCTCTTGTGAAGGTGGAACCGGGCAACATTTATTACCAGGGTGTGCAGCCCGCTGATGCCACTGAGATACTTGATTCACTTTGGGGATCTCCTGTGGCCCGCTTAGAATGCTCAAACCAACAGCCTTTTTTCAAACGACAACACAAGATCGTATTGGAAAATTCCGGAGAAATAGATCCGGAGCGTATAGAGGAATATATAGCTCGTGACGGATATCTGGGCCTCTATAACGCAGTGAGATTGATGACCCCCAAAGAAGTCATCGATGAGATCAGCGCAAGCGGACTCCGGGGACGCGGAGGCGCCGGCTTTCCGGCAGGCTTGAAATGGACGGCCGTGGCAAAAGGTTTGAATCAGACCAAGTATGTGGTGTGCAATGCTGATGAAGGCGACCCAGGGGCATTCATGGATCGCAGCGTTCTGGAAAGCGACCCGCACAGGATAATCGAGGGCATGGCCATTGCCGCTTATGCTGTGGGGGCTCAACGAGGTTTCATTTATGTGAGGGCCGAATATCCCCTGGCGGTCAAACGCTTGAGGATCGCAATTAAACAGGCGGAACGATTGGGAGTGCTGGGCCGCAACATTTTCAATACTACCTTTGATTTTGATATCAAGGTAAGGCTTGGAGCCGGGGCATTTGTGTGCGGAGAGGAGACTGCCCTCATTTCTTCCATTGAAGGAAGACGGGGAACCCCTCGACCAAGACCCCCCTATCCCTACGAATTCGGACTCTGGGGATGTCCAACGCTCATCAATAATGTGGAAACACTGGCCAATGTGCCGCCCATCGTCCGTAATGGAGGGGCATGGTTTGCTAGTATCGGGACCGAGAAGAGTAAGGGCACCAAGGTATTCGCCCTGGCCGGTAGGGTGCAAAACACTGGGCTTATCGAGGTTCCCATGGGCACCCTCTTGAGGGACATTGTCTTTGAGATCGGGGGGGGGATCCCACAAGGGCTCAAGTTCAAGGCGGTGCAAACAGGTGGACCGTCCGGCGGATGCATCCCAGAGCAGTTTCTGGACATGCCGGTGGACTATGAGTCACTTGCTCAGGTTGGTTCCATCATGGGTTCCGGCGGCCTCATTACCATGGATGAAACGTCCTGCATGGTGGATGTTGCGAAATTTTTCATGGAATTTTGCATGAGTGAGTCCTGTGGTAAATGCGTTCCATGTCGGGTTGGCACCACTCAGCTTCACCGGATCCTCGCACGCATAACCGATGGACAGGGGAAGAAATCTGATATGGATGCCCTTCAAGAATTGTGCGACGTCATTAAGAATACGAGCCTCTGTGGTCTTGGGCAAACCGCTTCGAACCCTGTGTTGAGTACTATCAAGTATTTTGAGAACGAGTACCTGGATCACATTGAGCATAGGAAATGTACGGCGGGAGTCTGCAAAATGAACCATGATCAAAAGGATACATGACGATGACACCCCCTTCTGAAGAGAAAAGGATCCGAAGCGACCTGAATCCTGTGCGTGTTGTCCTTCTCAAGATAGACGGCGGAGTCGTTACTGCGCGGGAAGATGAAACAATTCTCCACGTAGCCCGCCAGAACGGCATAAAAATTCCAACCCTTTGCCACCTTGACGGCCTTTCCGAGCGAGGTTCATGCAGGATATGCATCGTAGAAATCACTGGAGTGCCGCGTTTGTTACCGGCATGTGTCACGCTTGTGCGCCAGGATATGGAAGTTTTCACGAATTCTGAGAGGGTTCTGAAATACCGAAAAAAAATACTCGAACTCTTGTTCACGGAACGTAATCACGTCTGCTCTGTTTGCGTTTCCAATGGCCACTGCGAACTTCAAGCCTTGGCCTTGGAACTGGGTATGACCCATGTCGGCTATGACTACATCTACCCAAAACATTCCGTGGACGCGTCACATGAAAGATTCTCCATCGACCACAATCGATGCGTTCTCTGTCAGAGATGCGTGCGCGTATGTGATGAAATTGAGGGTGCACACACGTGGGATGTCATGGGCAGGGGTATTTCATCTCGGGTGATAACGGACCTTGATGAACCATGGGGCTCCTCAGAAACGTGCACTGGGTGCGGAAAATGCGTTCAAGTATGCCCCACCGGCGCCTTGTCCGAAAAGGGCAAATCCGTTGCGGAAATGACAAAGCGGAGACAATTCTTACCATACCTGCAGATCATGAGAAGAGAAGAACTCAGATAATGAAGGGTCATGACGTATGCTGCAAATCCCCATTGAGACATGTGATACCCCAAGTGATTCAAGCTACCCAAATCGGCCGTGGGGACAGCTAGGGAGGACCGATAGTTGACGACCAAATTTCGTATAGCAACAACATGGCTCGACGGCTGTTCAGGTTGCCACATGTCCCTCTTGGACCTTGACGAACAAATTGTTCAATTGGCCGAAAAATTGGACCTCGTGTACAGTCCCCTCGTAGATGCGAAAGTATTTCCGGAGCTTGTCGATGCAACTCTCATCGAGGGAGCCGTGAGCAACGATGATGACGAAAAGAAAGTCAGGCTCATTCGGGAGCGCTCTCGTATCATTATAGCCTTTGGGGATTGCGCCATCACAGCAAATGTACCAGGAATGAGGAACCAATTCCTGACACGCGATGTGCTGGAAAGGGCATACGTGCAAAACGCGAACTGTGGCGAAATGCCTACAGCGGAACATATTCCTGCATTGCTCAACCGAGTGCGACCCGTGCATGAAATTGTGCCCGTGGATGTCTTTCTTCCTGGATGTCCACCCCCGTCCGAAGCCATTCATTTTGTGGCCACCGAACTGCTGAACGGTCGAACACCAGACCTCACCGGCAAAATCCGATTCGGCGCCTAAAGAACAACCGTCAGGAGGAGTCCCTGTGGCGCAGCACATAGTCATTGAACCGATGACCCGAATTGAAGGACACGGCAAGATAACCATACACGTGGACGATAAAGGCAACGTGCAGGATGCCCTGTTTCATGTCACTCAATTTCGGGGATTCGAGAAATTTTGCGAAGGACGCCCTTACTCCGAAATGCCTTCTCTGGTGGAGCGTATCTGTGGCATCTGTCCCGTCAGCCATTCCATTGCATCAGCCAAGGCGTGTGACGAAATCCTCGGCGTACGTATCCCTGAACCAGCGGAGAAACTCAGACGATTACTCAATTGCGGTGAATTCATTCAGTCACATGCGTTGAGTTTCTTTCACTTATCCGCTCCTGATCTGGCATTGGGATTTGATGCCGACCCTGCCAAGCGCAACATAGTAGGACTCTTGGAAGCGAACCCCTCGCTCGCCATGGACGGGATTCAGCTTCGCAAGATAGGGCAGCAGGTGATTGAGGCTTGCGCCGGAAAGAGGATACATCCTTCCTGGGTTGTGCCCGGCGGCGTGAATGAACCTCTCACGGAATCACATCGCGAAACGATCCGCGCCCTCATTCCAGACGCATACCGAATAGTCCATCGCACTTTAGCTTGGTTCAAAGACCAACTGCATAGATTCCAAGAAGAAATACGGACTTTCGCAAATTTCCCGTCCCTGTTCATGGGGCTTGTCAACGAACTGGGCAATCTCGAACATGTCTACGGAACACTCCGGATCATTGACGCAAAAGGAAGGTTCATTGCCGACGGTGTCCAAGCATCTTCTTATCGCGATCTCATCGGCGAGGCATCGGAATCATTTTCATACCTTAAGTCACCTTATTATCTCCCAATGGGTTATCCGGACGGCATTTACAGAGTTGGCCCTGCGGCACGACTTAATGTGTCCAATGGTTGCGGCACGACCATGGCGGATCAGGAATGGGCCGAATTCATAAAGCTCGACCGGGGACCCGTCATGAGTTCTTTCTACAACCATTATGCACGACTGATCGAGATCCTCTATTCCATTGAAACCATGGAGAAGTTGCTTGAAGACGATGACATCGTGAGCAAACGAGTGCGGTCTTTTGCCAAACCCAATTTTCATGAAGGAATCGGCATTGTGGAGGCTCCCCGGGGAACCTTGATACATCATTACAAGGTCGATGATCAGGGGCTGATGCAATGGGCAAACATGATCGTGGCCACCGG
>JAUPKT010000411.1 GCA_030837305.1 Thermodesulfobacteriota bacterium | reverse complement strand
TGTCTCGGATTATTATGGTGCCTTCGCAGCTTTCTTCGCCAGTAAACGTAAAATGAAAAGTGGCATTGAGACCTTCAGCCTGATGCCTCTGAAAAACTATGGGCAGGCTTTTGAGAAACATCGTCGCAGAATTGGGACGAATCCCGTTTGAAACACGCTTGACCGTCTTGTGAGGAAGTCGCGACCTCACGTAGGATTCAGCGTCGGAACCGGCGACTACGTAAACGATTTCTTCCTTGTCTCGCATCTTCTTGACGAACTCACCAAGACCTTTCCGGTTCTCCATGAATCCCCTTATTTGAAATTGTCCTGCCGGACAGATCGCCATACACCTGTCGCATTTGGTCTGTCCTCCAATCGAAAGATTCTGCCACATAGACACGGTCTCGGAATCGCTCACTTTCTTGCGATAGTCTTTGGCACTTCCGCTGGAAACTATTCTTTCCACCCAGTCTGCAAAGCCTCCGATCCGCTCCCTATAGTTATGGGTGTAGCATGAGACGAAGTCGAAATAGCCGTCGGATCCCACAGCCCCTACAGGGCACACTGAAACACAGAGCTTGCACTCCAAACAGGGATTGAATTCGAGAGGGGTGCCATACGAACTAAGCTCTGCATCTATAAGAATTGTTCCCAGCACGATATTGGAACCAAACTTCGGATGTAGCACTAATCGGTTCCATCCCATTTGACCCAGCCCCGCCTCCACCGCATTAATCTTGTCACAGGAGAGCCACATCTTAGCGGGCCACCGATCCGTTTCCATGGGGAATCCCACCGGCATGTTCAAGGCTTGAAATCCCCGCTCTTGTAATTGAAAAGCAATGCTACGAGCCGTACGGTTTGCGTCTTTCCACGCCTGTTGAAATTCCAGGTTGGTCACGGAATGAGCAACTGTTTTGATGTTCTGATTGTTGAGGCGATGAACAGTGCAAATCAACGTCTTGCTGGCTGGAAACACGTCCATGAGTTCATTCACATACTCAGCCATGGAAGCTCTATCGGTTTCCACAAAACCAGCGTCATCAGCTCCAGCCTTAATACACAGTTCTTTCAGCCACTGAGGATCCAGTCTCGTTGATCTATCAGAGCTAGAGAGGGCTGTGTCGTGTCGGCGGTACCATTTAACCGTTGGATGATCGTCCAGATTCATACATGTATCCTCGTCCTGGGTGTCCCAACAGGAGATTCATTTTGGGTGGCTGTCAATCCTTGCCTATCTTAAGCGTTCCGAGACCTCCGCTAGCCTGAAGTTCTTTGGGCAGCCGCGCGAATCTGATAAGCGGTACGCTGCTGCTTCATGCCGAGACCGGGATTTGGTCCAGACCTCAGAAATAGACCCCATCCGGATATGTTCCGTCAAGGTCTTTGTGGCTATTGCGAGCACAATCGAGGTTGCCATCGCGGGGACGATAATCTAAGGTCTTTGGAGTCATAGATCTGCCTCTGTGGCCACGATAAGAAACATTCAAGGAGCAAATCTTGCAAACAGAACTCATCCACCGAACTCCCTCTGCATACGCATACCCGCTGCTTATCAAGCATCTCTTGCGAACCCCGCTGGTGTGCGCACCAAAGCAAGAAATTGTATACAGGGAACTCAAGAGATACGACTATCTCACCTTGGCTGACCGTGTGGGCAAGTTGGCCGGCGCATTGGAGTCTCTCGGAGTTCAGGCAGGAAAAACGGTCGGCATCATGGATTGGGATAGCCATCGATACTTGGAATGCTTTTATGCGGTTCCCATGATGGGGGCAATTCTCCATACCATCAACATTCGCCTTTCCCCCTCACAGATACTTTACACCATCAATCATGCGGCAGACGATGTCATTCTGGTCCATTCGGATTTTCTTCCCATCCTGGAGAAGATTCGTGACGAGCTGGAAACAGTGAAAGCAATAGTGGCACTGAGCGATACCGACGAGATTCCTGCTAGTTGCCTAGACGTCGCCGGAGAGTACGAGGCCCTGCTCGCAAAGAATCCCAGTGATTATCCGTTCCCGGATTTCGATGAAAATACGAAAGCTACCACCTTTTATACTACCGGGACCACAGGCTTGCCCAAGGGCGTCTATTTCAGTCATCGACAACTGGTGCTCCACACTCTCAGCGTCATGGCCAGCCTGGGCGGTCACGCCATCCAGGGAGGCTTCAATTCTCAGGACGTGTACATGCCCCTCACGCCTATGTTTCATGTTCATGCATGGGGCATGCCGTACGTGGCCTCTCTCCTCGGTGTGAAGCAGGTCTATCCGGGGCGTTACATTCCTGAGAGTATTCTCAAACTCATCGAAGATGAAAAGGTCACGTTTTCTCACTGTGTTCCAACGATACTTCACATGCTTTTGAGCAGCCCCGCCGCGGCTGATGCCGACCTTTCAGGATGGAAAGTGATCATCGGTGGTTCGGCTCTTCCCAAAGGCCTTTGCAAGGCCGCGATGTCGAAAAGGATTAATATCTTTGGGGGCTACGGCATGTCCGAGACCTGCCCCGTCCTTACGCTGGCTCATCTGAAACCGCACATGGTGGAGTGGGATGACGACCTTCAAATAGGGGTTCGTTGCCGCACAGGCCTTCCCATACCGCTGGTGGATTTAAGGGTTGTCGATGTGGACGGCAAGGAGCAGCCACCCGATGGAGCGAGTGTTGGCGAGGTTGTTGTCAGGGCTCCATGGCTTACGCAGGGTTACTTTCGGGAAACCGACCGTTCCGAGGAGCTTTGGCGCGGTGGATTCCTGCACACGGCAGATGTCGGCTATGTGGATCAAGAGGGGTATCTGCAGATCACCGATCGAGTAAAGGACGTCATCAAGACAGGAGGAGAATGGATTTCGTCCCTGCAAATCGAGGACATCCTCACGCAGCACGAGGCCGTGAGCGAAGCGGCGGTAATCGGAGTGCCCAGCGAAAAATGGGGAGAGAGGCCACTGGCTCTCGTCGTCCTCAAGGAAGCATACAAGGAAAAAGTTTCCGAAGATGATATCAAGAATTTTCTGAAAGAATTTGCCGACCGCGGTGTCATTTCCCGTTGGGGAGTCCCCGACAAAGTGGAAATAGTGGAGAGCATCCCCAAGACAAGCGTGGGAAAATTGGACAAGAAAGAGATAAGGAAGGGCTACCGGCAGAACGGGTGATACTCCTCAATGATGTAGGTTCATGGTATAATAAACAACTATTTCCTAACACTTAAGAAGTGGTTGGAAGAGCCCCTTTGCGGCTTTGGTATAGCTGAGAAATTATGCCGGACCTCAACATCATTTTCAGTTCGCAAGGAGCACAAATCATGTTCAAAGAAAAACGAGACTATGACAAATTCTCTTGGAAAGACTTGGGCGACCTAGAAAAAGGCAGGCCTAATTTGGGCTTATATGCGCCAGTCCTGGTCTATAGACTGCTCCAATACACCTTGCGAGATGTTCTGATTACCGAGTTCGGTGTTGATAAGACAAATGAAATTCTCATTAGGGCTGGAAGGCTTGCGGGAGCTGAGTTCTCTAAGAATATGCTTGATCTCGAGGTCAGTTTCAATGAGTTTGTAGCTCAGCTACAAACGGCACTGAGAGAACAAGCCATTGGGGTTCTAAGGATAGAAAAAGCCGACTTGGAGAATATGCAGTTCACGTTGACCATTGCTGAAGATTTGGACTGCTCGGGATTGCCATTCACCGATGAGGTTGTGTGCCATTACGATGAGGGGTTTATTGCCGGTGTTCTAGAGGCTTACACCGGGAAGCCTTTTGAGGCAAAAGAAATTGATTGCTGGGCGAGTGGTGACAGGGTTTGCCGTTTCGATGTTAAAGAGGTGAAGACGGATAAATGATCGAAGAAGCCACTGAAAAGCTCGGCATGCTCTTGCAGGGAGAAATTCCGGCAAGGATTGACCTTCAACAACTCGAGGATGAGGATGAGTTCAAGTATGCAGAAATGATGAATCAGCTTATCGATTTTATGGAACAGACACAGCAATTCATCATTCCTTTATCCCGGGGAGAACTGCGAGAGATCCGGCTGCCAGCCAACAATTTCTTTGCGTCACCTTTCAAGGAATTACATTCCCATTTGCTCCATCTCACGTGGCAAGCAGAACATGTTACCAAAGGGGATTATACCCAGCGGGTTGATTTTATGGGTGATTTTTCAAAGGCATTTAATTCCATGGTGATTGCTCTGGACCGCAACGAAAGAAAACTCAAGGAGAACATCGAGATTGCGAATAGGCTGGCCGAGGAGGCCCAAAAGGCAAACAGGGCAAAAAGCGAATTCCTCGCCAACATGAGCCACGAGATTCGTACCCCGATGAACGGTGTCATAGGCATGACCGAGCTGGCTCTCAATACTGAACTCACCTCGGAACAGTATGAATATCTTCAGGCCGTGAAAATATCCGCCTATGCGCTACTAGCATTGATCAACGATATTCTCGATTTCTCCAAGATGGAGGCAGGCAAGCTCGAATTGATTTCGGTGGCTTTTGGATTGAGAGATTGCATAGCGGACACGATGGGCTCACTAGCCGCCCAGGCAGATGCCAAAGGTCTTGAACTGGCATATGACATACGTTCAGACATCCCCGACCTAGTGGTTGGAGATCCAGGCCGAATGAGACAAGTACTGATAAACCTTATAGGAAATGCCATCAAATTCACCAACCAAGGAGAGGTTATCCTTCGAGTTCTGCCGGAATCTCGCACAGAGGAAGAAATAGACCTACACTTCATAGTGTCAGATACGGGAATCGGGATTCCACGAGATAAACAAGATGCAATATTTCGGGCGTTTGAACAGGTCGACAGCTCTTCAACGAGGCAGTACACTGGTACTGGACTTGGATTGGCGATTGTATCCCAGCTGGTTCAAATGATGGGGGGGCGGGTCTGGGTTGAAAGTGACATAGGGCAGGGAAGCCATATCCATTTCACCGCTCAGTTACGAATCCAGGATGGTGAGGCAATGGGACCTATTTGTGCTCCAGCAGGTAATCTCCGAGGCCTCCCGGTCCTGATAGTTGATGATAACGCCACGAACCGACGAATATTGGAAGAGACTGTTGCATTGTGGGGCATGATTCCGACTTCAGTAGAAGGAGGTTCTTCGGCTTTACTTTTGCTGGAAAGTGCCAGCAATTCAGGGACGCTGTTTCCCCTCGCTCTGATCGATTACATGATGCCAGGAATGAACGGCTTTGAACTTGTTGAACGTATAAGGAAGAATCCTGGTTTCTCCAGCATGAAAATATTTGTACTTTCTTCTGCGGGACAGAGAGGAGATGCGTCCACGTGTCTTAAACTAGGCATTGCTGGATACCTGCTTAAGCCGGTGAGACAATCCGATCTCTTGAATGCGATTTCCGGAGCACTTTGTGGAGACAGTACGGATCGGGTTACGCCACGTTTGATAACTCGTCATACTTTTAGAAGCTCTAAACACAGGCTCAAAATACTTCTTGCTGAAGACAATCCGGTCAATCAGAAGTTGGCCCAAAGGATACTTGAAAAGATGGGGCACCAGGTGACCACTGCTGCGACAGGGAAACAGGCCGTTGATTCTCATAGTACAGGAGCTTTCGACCTCATCCTCATGGACGTACAGATGCCGGAGATGGATGGCTTTGAGGCTACCCATCTAATACGGGAAAATGAGAAAAGCACTGGGAAGCATATACCCATCATTGCCATGACTGCGTACGCCATGAAAGGTGATAAAGAGCGATGCCAGGAAGCGGGCATGGATGGGTACATCTCAAAGCCCATTGATCAAGGGGAACTCTTCGGAACGCTCGAGGAGTTTGCAGAGAAGTTGGCCTAACTTAAAGCCTCTCAGTTCATTCTGATCCCATTGCAAGAATTTTAGGATTAACGTACGCGATTTTCGCGCGAAGTGTTGCCTTGGTAATGGTGAATGGCGCGGAGATAGAAAATCGCGCAGGGAGGCATAAAGGAGTCTTCTCGTTGATGCGGGCACAGCGTCAGTGTCGTCGGAGTCACATCAGCTTCTTTTCTTTCCACTGACGTATTGTGAAATCGTAGACGTTGTCGGGGTTTTTCTCGAGCATGAATTTGCGAATGATAAAATCATCGGTCTTGGCTCTTATGCGCGCAGAGAGAGGGAGACCGTACCGGGCAGCATAGCAGCCTCAAGTCGGTCTGCCAGACCCTCAAGTTGATGTGTTACGTCTCCAGCCTTTAGCTTCGCGGGTATTCCCGTCCGAAAAAACAGATAATCCTGAACATTGGTTTGGAACTCCCGAAGGGTCAGCAGTTTCCCAAGGTGTTTCTTGCCCGAGGCCATGCCTACTGCACCGATAGCCGAGACATACTTGCCCCGCAGCTCCCTCCCAAAGCCAAGGATGTAAGTAATTCTCTCGTAGAATCGTTTGTAGATAGCGGGAAAATATCCGTTTCGCACTGACGCCCCGGTAACAAAACCTTCGGCCTCCTTCATTCTGGGTATAATTTGCTCCATATCGTCATGAATACTACACGACCCAGTGCGCAAACACTGAAAACAACCTATACAGTCACGAATGTCAGCATCCACCAGTTTGAGTCGATGGACG
>JAUPKT010000410.1 GCA_030837305.1 Thermodesulfobacteriota bacterium | reverse complement strand
GTGCAACAACACCCGTCATTTCGGTCCTTCGCTGTTCCAGGAATGAGGGAGAGGTTAAGAAAAAATATTCGTATGTCGGCTTTGACACGTGTCAGGCGGCTGCCCTGGCTTTTGGGGGGCCATACGAATGTAACTTTGCGTGCATAGGATATGGTGACTGCCAGGCCGCGTGTCCTTTCCACGCTATTCACATGGTAGACAACATGCCGGTCATCGACCCGGAAGAGTGCACCGGCTGCGGAGTTTGCGTCAACAACTGTCCTAAGCAGGTGCTGCAGTTAATACCGAAGACGGCCGTCTGTTACGTTCCATGTAATTCACGAGATTCGGGTAAAGCGGTAACAAATGTGTGTCAAGCCGGCTGCATTCACTGCATGGCCTGCACGAGGAAGGCCAAGGAAGCTGTCACCATGGTGAACGATCGTATCGAGATCGACCATGAGAAACTGGATGAGGAATCAGCACAAGCGGCAGTCTGGGCGTGCAGTCGCCAGTTCATTTTCCGATACACGGACAGAGACCGACAGGCAAGTGCTGTCCAGTCCATTAAGTCTGATCAAGCAGCCAAGAAGGCTCAGGCAGCTGCCAAGAAATCTGCTGAAGCCATGAGTGACCAAACGGCTTAGACTGCATGACTACTTAGAGCGGCTAATCCCTCAAAGATTCCTTTTTCAGGATCATCAGACTACATCAATACTCCCACTACGAGTGAACCTTGACAGGGAAGATTCGTTGTCTTAGCCTATGGCGCAGCGGATATGTTTGACGCAAAGGTGCATAGATCGCCTTGGAAGTAAAATGAACTACCGTGAATCAAAGAAGCACGATACACAGGAGTAGGAATCCGAGGCCCCAATGAAAAGTGACAAGTCTTTCAAAGAAATGGCCATTACCGGAATAGTATCAGATACTCGGAATATGCAGCCTGTCGTGATCCTGAAGGAAAAGGGAGGTGAACGAGAACTCTATATATGGATTGGGCCCGTTGAAGCTATGGCCCTGCAGCGTGCTATGAACAAGGAAGTTTTCCAGCGCCCACTTACGCATGAATTGTTGCGCACTATATTGGACAAAACGGGGGTCATCCTCGAGCACATCGAAATTGACGATTTAAAGGACCATACTTATTACGCGACCATTTACCTCAAAGATGCGCACGACAAATTGATCACGGTAGATGCGCGTCCTTCTGACTCCCTGGTCTTAGCCACTTGGACTGGTGTCCCAATTTTCGTGAGCGACAGAGTCATCGAGGGAATGACACAGGGGGAGCAAACCGACAGCGCCAAGCAAAAAATAATCTTCACGCAACAAGATGTTGAGACCACAGACGAAGAGTTGACCAAGATACTCGAGAGGATCAACCCGGATGATTTGGGCAACGCTTGAAAGAACTGTTGGTCTATCTCTTGGCATCTCGATCACGCCACTCTTTTTCCCATAAGAAAATCACCGAATATGATCCAATTCATTATCGAAATTGACGGGAATTTTCGCTGAAGCCACGGCATTGCCCTGAAAGGCTTCCAAAGCTAGGAAGAACAGACATACGTGGGCCCGAAATACCAAGATCTCCCGGTAACAATTCCGATATACCTGACCAAACAAGAGCAGCTCGCGGCGAATGATTAGGCATGTGTCTCATTAACTATTCCCTCAATGCTCACATCGTACCAAGACCGAATTCGCAGAACGGCTATGGAGTGACAAGGCGCAACTAATGGCTGATTACCGGGTTTCTAGTGAAGGCAAAGAGGGCCCCTTTCGCCTCGTGAAATACTTCATTATTTCAGGGCTGTTTGTGATTGCAGTCGTCATATGCCTTCTCAGTGTCTTCCTATATACCCGAAGTGTTAATACCCTTCGCAAGAGTGCCGAGAACTACGCGCGGCTTCTCGCCGAAAACTTGAACTACAACATATTTGTCGGCTTCTATTCGCCACTCAAATCAAGAGGGATTCCCATTGATCTCAAGAAATGGGACCAATTCGGTGCCCTCGATTCCCTAATAAAAGATTACACCTACGGACTCAAGATTCAACGAATCAAAATAGTCGATCGTCAGGGCAAGATTATTTACAGCACCGAGTATGATCTCATTGGCAAATACGAATCCCCCGAATCTCCCCTTGATGAAGTCTTCTCCGGCAAGGACGTGACTCGCGTACGACAGGAGAAATCCGTCAGTGGAACGTGGCAGAGCAATTTCCTCATAGACACCTATTACCCACTTCGTGAATGGACCGGAAACTATTGGATGCTGGGTGTAATATATGGAGTCATGGAAATAACTCAGGACGTCACAGACCAATTTGGAGAGGTTCATAGATCGCTCGTTGCCATCATCCTCGTGGCAATCGGGTTAATGGTTTTTCTCTTTTTTATGCTCATTCTTATCGTGAGAAGGGGAGAGCGCATATTGCTGGAACGGGCCAATGAACGAAAGCTCCTGGAACAACAGCTTCAGCAATCGGAGAAACTTGCTTCAATCGGACAGATGGTGGCCATTCTGGCTCATGAAATCCGCAATCCTTTGGGCATAATAAAGTCTTCGGCAGAGGTGTTGAAGGAAAAAGAAAATCCGGATCAGTCGAGAATAAAAAAATTGTGTGGCGTGATAGTTGAGGAAGCTTCGAGACTCAGCAGCGTCTTATCGGATTTCTTAGAATTTGCTCGACCGAAACTACCGGTGTTGAGACTCACAAACATGCAAGATTTAATCGAGAGAGTAAGGCGAAATCTGGAGCAAGAACTCCAAGCTAGACAGGTGACATGGACTGAGGAATATCCGGGTAACACCGACCTCACCGTACTAGCCGACCCGGATTTGTTGTACCAGGCGTTTCTCAACGTGGTGATGAACTCATTTGAAGCCATGCAACAGGGCGGAGAACTCAAAATAACCGTCGGTTGCGATTCGACCAACCTTTGGGTGGATTTTCTTGACTCGGGACATGGGATCAAAGATGAAGACATGGCAAAAATCTTTTCCCCCTTCTTCACTACTCATCAAATGGGCACCGGCTTGGGACTTTCCGTAGTTCATAATGTCATCACAGCACATGGAGGCCGTATCGATGTCGCCAGTGAACACGGTAACTGGACTAGGTTTCGCATCATTCTCCCCAGGGATGGCGCATCCCCGGCAATCAACAAGACCATACAACGGGTGACTGCATGAATACCGTACTCATTGTGGACGACGAAAAAAACTATCTTGTGGTCTTGGAAGATCTGCTGACCGAAGAAGGCTATGAGGTCTTAACCGCTTCCTCGGGAAAAGAGGCTCTCGAATTGATTCGGGAGGTTCCTGTCCAAACTGTTTTGACCGACATCAAAATGCCGGAAATGAACGGCGTCGAACTCATGGAAGAAATAAGAAATTTGGACAGTGGACTGCCGATAATTCTCATGACGGCCTATGCAGAGGTCAATCAAGCAGTAGAAGCCATGAAGAAAGG
>JAUPKT010000409.1 GCA_030837305.1 Thermodesulfobacteriota bacterium | reverse complement strand
TAACGGACTTTGTCTGGGGTCACGGTCACGTGTTGCTCGTGACCCCATTCTCTTGAGAACGTATCAAACTCTGCATTATCCTCTGGACACCGGCGCAAAAAGAAGTCTGGGCTGACTTTGGTCTACTTCGTTATTAATGCGAATGCTTTTGGGCTACTGCGTGATCATCCAAGGCAGGTTGTCTTAACGGCACAATCGTTTGTCCCCCCTCTGGGAAATCACCTGCTCGTTCGCTTAAGTCGCGCAGGACCTGATACCAGGTGACCGCAAGAAACTTCTGGTAGCTCTTGCTCTCGTGCTTGGGAACAACCCATTTCACCGTGAGATCAATCTCATCAAAGCTGATCTCTTCTAGAAAACGAGGGGCATCG
This sequence comes from Thermodesulfobacteriota bacterium, assembly GCA_030837305.1. Classification (GTDB taxonomy): domain Bacteria; phylum Desulfobacterota; class Desulfomonilia; order Desulfomonilales; family Desulfomonilaceae; genus JAUPKT01. The sequence continues at coordinate 5,374 of JAUPKT010000409.1, read as the reverse complement.
GGGTGGCTTCTCGATGGGTTGAACCAGAAGCATATAGTGTTCCCGCCATGAATCACTTCCACACTGTCATACCCCAAATCGTTCACTCCTGATTCAAGCAGTTTGACAAGTCCATCGAAACTTCTGACGGTATTGATCTTTGCCATCATGAAGGCTCGATAGCTGGACACAAATTGAAAATAAGGACGATTGTTGAGAGCCTGCGAAAAGTCCTGAAACCTATAAAGCCTTAAGAGCCCCACCACGATAGCCGCGAGAACAGCGCCGACAAGAATGAACGCTGACCTTGAAGCCTCGGATTCGGGGTCAAGGACGATGATCACGGTCATGACGGTTAGGACGGCACTGAATGCATAGAATATGCCTACTACTATCTTGGGTTTTTCAAATTTCTCCATAAGCCTGTGGTGAATATGGTCGGTGTCCGGCAGATAAATCCTTCGCCCTGTGAACCACCGTCTTACAACTGCAACCACGACGTCGAGCAATGCAGCGGTGAACGGCAAGAGAGGAATGAGCAACATTCCAAGTGTTGCAGGCCTCTGGCCCGGGAAAGGCGCGGCGCCGCTCACGGCGAGGGTTCCCAATACGAATCCGAGGAAGAGACTTCCGCCATCTCCCAAGTAAATGGATGCTGGAGGAAAGTTGAAGAGCAGGAACCCGAGGAGACTGCCTGCAATGGAAGCAGAAATGACCGAGGTAAAAAGGTCACCTTTCCAATAACCGATTACTGAGCAGGTGATGGCTGCAAAAAAGCAAATGCCTGCCGCAAGGCCGTCAAGGCCGTCTATCAGGTTAACTGCGTTCGTTGTTATGAGGATGACAAGGACAAAGATGGGTATCCCCACCCACCCGAAATTTATTGAACCAACCCATGGCACGGTGGCAACATGTATGTCGTGGCCCCCGAAGACGAGAATCGCGGCTCCAAACAATTGTCCTATAAGTTTTTGTCTCCATCGGAACCGGTGTATATCGTCAAGGACCCCGAGTATGGCTATCCAGCAACCGGCAAGAAAAAGGGACAGCATTTGCATGGACGTGGGACGAGTTACTTGGCTATCTTGTGAGGCAACGAGAAGGTAGAAGACCAGGAACGTAAGTGCAAATGGAATGGTTATGGCAAGGCCGCCTAGCAGGGGAGTGGGCTTCTCATGATTTCTTCGTCCGCCGGGAACGGCCACGATGCCACTCTGAAGCGCTGCCTTTCTTACCAACGGTAGGCCGACGACTGCGACTACAAAACCAAAAACCGCTGTGATCAAGACATAAAATAAATCAGAACTCAATACCACCTCGGCGAACCGGCAAGCACTCGGGAATGGGTACTATCTATGGTCCAGAGTGCCTTGCCATGTCAATTGCTTTAGTACCATCCAGGTCCTCATTATCACCGGCTCTCTCCCGTCTTACAGTGAGAAGCCTGGTTGGGGTGCACAGCCTAATTACTTTCCGAGAATTCCTGAGATTTGGCGTTTACCATTCTAGAGACGTCTTTTTTGGCTAAACCTCTCTGTGGGACAACGCAGAGGTAACGGTGCCTCCTCTGCGCTTCTCTTAACCGTCAGTTAACAGACTTCTTGAGTACTGGTGAGTATTTCCATGTCACCACTCTTCTCGCCTCGAGTATCAACTCCTGACCAGTCTGAGGGTTGCGTCCGCGACGGGAGTGCTTAGACTTTACCGTCCACTTACCGAATCCCGAGATCATGACATCTTCTCCCTCTATTAATCTGGCCTTTATGATCTCAAGAATCTTCTCAATTATTTCGGTCGCCTCTCCCTTCATGAAACCGCAGTCATCGGCGATCTTCTTGGCGATATCCGCCTTTGTTAAAGTCATATTGCCCTCCCGAATTACAATCCAATTCATTATTACAGCTTATTATATGATTCATAGCAACACCATGTCCAAAAATCAAGATATTTCTTGCCCTTCCCGTATCCGTTCATTTACGTGGGGCGGGAGCCAACAAGACTTCCTGGTTTAAATTTTGTTGTCGCGATTTTTTCAGAGACGTTTTTGATAACGGAAGGACGAAGGAGGTGCCGACATGGTTTTTGGGGACTATAGAAACCGAAAAGATTGACAAGTGATAACCAAATGGTTCTATAATAACTGAACGTTGGGAGACTAATGAGACAAGCTGGGAGATAGTTGGCGGTCCGCTTATTGCCGTTGCGAGGGAATCGGTCATGACGGTTGACGGGAATCTCAAAGAGAAGTCAGGGGATCTTCGGGCGCGAGCCGAGGAATTACTCCGTCACAAGGTAGCGGAGATAGAGGACCTATCCGGACCTTTTCAGGAGGATGTTCAGAAGCTCGTGCATGAATTGCATGTCCACCAGATCGAACTTGAGATGCAGAATGACGAACTGCGTCGGGCTCAACTGGAGCTGGAGAAAGCTAGAGACAAGTATCAGGATTTATATGACTACGCGCCGGTCGGATATCTTATGTTGGACAAGAGTGCGCTTGTCTTGGAAGCCAATTTGGCGGTTGCCGGCCTGCTGGTAATAGAGAGACGATCTCTCGTCGGCACACCCTTGACACGGTTTGTTGATAAGGAGGCCCAGGACACCTTCTATTTCCACCGTACCCAGGTCCTGGAAACCGGAGACACCCAGAAGTGCGTCGTCAAATTCATGAGACCGGACGGCAGTTGGTTCCACGGTGAAGTGCAAAGCATCAGAGTAAAGGACTCTCACGACGAAGTCAGCCGATTGAGGTCGTCCATAGCAGATGTCACCGAAAAAATACTCGCAGAGGTGGTATTGCAGGAGTCCCATGATGAACTTGAAAAACGGGTTGAAGCACGCACGTCGGAGCTGCGAGAGTCGAACCAGAAGCTTAAGCGGGAGATTGTCGAGCGCGCGAGAGCACAAGAGTCGCTCAATGAGAGTGAGCAGCGCCTGGCCCTGGCATTGAGTGGAGCGGGTCTCGGGGCGTGGGACTACGATATTCAGACGGGGAAGACTATTTTCGACCAACGGTGGTCCGAGATGCTGGGGTACTTCACGGATGAGATTGAGCCGCATATTAGTGCCTGGGAGTCGATGATCCATCCCGAGGACAGGAGTCGGGTCCTGAAGACCTGGAAAGAACACGAGGCAGACCGTACCCCTCTGTACGAGGCCGAGTACCGGCTCCGCACCAAGTCAGGCCAATGGAAGTGGATACTAGGGCGGGGCACGATCGTTGAACGAGATGGACAGGGCAAACCGTTGCGGGCAGCGGGTACGCATCTTGATATTTCTGACCGCAAGCACGTTGAAGAAAGCGCTCGTTTCAATACGTATCTCTTACAAGCGATCTTTGAGGGTTCACCAGACATGATTTTCATCAAAGATCGTGATCTCAAATACACCCATGTGAACCCCGCAATGGCAACAAATTTCGGACGTGCCGCGTCCGAAATCATCGGGCGTTCCGATGAGGAGCACTTCGGCCGAGGGACCGTCGAACATCTCAGACTAGTGGATCTGCGCGTCCTTCAGGGGGAATTCATCGAAGAGGAATACCAAGCTACCATAGACAACATCCCGATCACATTAAATACGGTTCTCTCACCTCTGCGTGACCTAAACGGCTCCATCATAGGCATCTATGGCATCTCTCGTGATGTGACGGATCGCAAGAGAATCGCTGTTAAGCCAAAACCCATCCCCGATTCGTACCCCTCTTCGACCATGAAGGCTGTGCTGAAAGATGCAAGAAAGGCTGCGTCCACGGACAGCATCATTCTGCTCACCGGGGAGAGTGGTAGTGGAAAGGACTATGTGGCACGTTGGATTCATGACCAATCAAGGCGTGCGGCCGGTCCCTACATTGCGCTGAATTGCGCGGCCATAGCCAGGGAACTGGCGGAGTCGGAGCTTTTTGGGCATGAGCGGGGCTCATTCACGGGAGCGCATCACAGGAAGCGAGGAATGCTGGAATTGGCCGAGGGCGGCACCATCTTGCTCAACGAGATTGGAGAGCTATCCCTGGCCTTGCAGTCCAAGCTGCTGACCTTTCTGGACACAAGATCGTTCCTTCGTGTTGGCGGAGAAAAGAGCGTCAAGGCGAATGCACGGATCATGGCAGCGACGAACAGGAGTCTCGAGGTAGAGGTGGCAGAGGGCCGATTCCTGGCCCCCCTGCTCTATCGTCTGAACGTGCTTACGCTCACCATACCGCCTCTGCGTGACAGGATTGACGACATCCCCGTACTCTTGGAAGAGATCGTATCCCGGCTGGCCAAAGACCTGCAACTGACTTCTCTCCCAGCGGTCCCCCCCAATACCGTCATTGCGCTGTCCAGGTATCATTGGCCGGGAAATGTCAGGGAATTACGAAACGTGATCGAACGCGCACTCATCCTATCCGACGGCAAGTCCTTGAACCTGGTGCTTCCCTCGGCTGACGCGAGTGACGGCGTTTGGTCCCACACATCAACTTTTCCGGAGCACGAGCGCACGCTTCATGATGTTACCGATGAGGTGATCGAGTCGCTGTGTTTGGAGGCCCTGCGGCGCTGCGACGGGAATCGACGTTGTGCTGCGCGGACACTGGGCATAGCCCGAGACTCTCTTTATCGGCACATGAAGCGCTTCGCGATTGCGCCCGCAGATCCGACCAAAGACGAGTCCGACTGACCTACTTTAAGACATTCCATGGATTTATAACCTACCAATATAATAAAGAACGGGGAAAGTGTGGTCCGTTACTAGGACACTCACCCCTTTCCAGCCGATCTCTCGCATCCGATCCTGCACGCCATGGGTGTGGTTAACTAACTAATAGCACTGGCCTTATACGAAACACTCCTCCTATCCCCAAAGTTGGCACGCATAATGCAGAGTACAATGCAAGGGGTTATAGAACCAACAACACTCAATAACCTGAAGCGTTCTTTCCATCTGTGCGCGGACCAGCAACTGCAGCCATCTCAGGTCTCGTCACGGTGGGTGAACGCAGAGAGATTAATTACCGCTCACAAAAAATGAGAGGGCAAAGAAAGGACACGACCATGAACATCTTCGGAGTAGGCATTGGAACAATCCTGCTGATTATTTTGCTCATATACCTCATCCGGTAATAGATGCACATCGAAAGGCAAGAAAAAGGAGAAGAAAAAATGATGGAGATTAAAGAGCCGAGGAGAGTGAGTGACATGCTGAAAACCACCGTGGAGAATCGTCACTCGGAAAAACTTGGTCAGATACAGGACTTCATGGTGGGCTCGGATGGACACATACAATACGCCATCCTGTCTCACGGAGGTTTCCTGGGCATGGGTGACGTGTTGATTCCGATTCCGTTTGACGCTCTGACGGCAGGCCGTGAAAAGGGAACAGCGATACTCGACATTGATAAGCGGACCCTGGAAAC
>JAUPKT010000408.1 GCA_030837305.1 Thermodesulfobacteriota bacterium | reverse complement strand
CATTTGGATGGAGAAGACTTGGCAGAGATGAGAGATAGCTATTTTGGGGAAGCCCACCGATAAATCTTTTCTGCGGCGTTGAAGTGACGTTGGGTGTTGAGGACGACCACCAGTCGTTCCTTTCCGTTATCTTTGAACAACGCGACGATACAGCGGCCCGCTAAATCCGTGTACCCCGTCTTGGCGCCTTCCAGCGGCAGGCCTCGATCTAGGAGCTTGTCATTGGACACAAGCCAATACTCTCTCGGCCTATGGTTGAACGTCTTCATGGTGTGCGTCTTCATGCCGGCGATTTTCCGAATCAACGGATAAGAAAAGGCTCTGCGGGCAATGACTGCCACGTCCTGAGCGGAAGCCGTATTGGATATCTTTGCAACCGCGTCATTCCCCCCGTTCCTTGAGGTCCCCTGAGGTTCCACCTTCAGGTCCAGGCCGCTGGGCGTATGCAGAACAGTCTGCGTGGCTCCAATTTCTTTCACACGCTTGTTCATGGCAGCCATGAAGCCCGTTCGCCCACCATGTGGATAAGCCCTCGCGAGAACTTCGGCACAATCATTGCCCGACTCTATGAGCAGCCCATGAAGCAAGTCTCTCGCGCTCAATCGATCGCCGGGCTTGATCCCAACTACATGCTTCTCAATCTTCTTTATGTCCCGGGGAACCTCGATGATGGAGTCCAAATTCATCTCATCAATAACGGTCATGGCAGTGACCAGCTTGGTTATGCTGGCTATGGGCAAAGGCTCCGCACTGTTCCGCTCCAACAATACCTGGTTGGAACCGCAGTCAACACAGAGCAGAGCTTTGGCGTGGACGTTTGGAGCTTTGATGGCTGTGGGAGATTTTACTGGCCCGAGAATAGTGTTCGATTCCAGAATTTTTGCAACAATGGCTGGGTTGTCGTCTCGTCCTTCGAAAGTCGTACTCCCGCGATATTCGTTGACCGAACCATTGTTATGCTTTCCCTTTGAATCCTTTGAAAGCCTCTCCATAAGACTTTCAAACTGCATCCCCGCAGGCAGGTACTGAACGGGAACTTTGTAGTTATGAGCCAAAGGGGAGGGGTTTTTGGAGCTGACCATGCGGTCCTGTCTTGACCCTGGGGCTGACTTGAGTGTCACAACATCCTTCCGGTGGGTCCCCTCGGCCCCCCTGGCGCTTGAAAAGGCTTTCTCTACTGAGAAATCCTGAAAATCAGGCTGAAGCGCAAAAGACTGGGACGGTAGCCAGCACATGACCACGAACCAAACAAAGATTGAGCCTGTTTTCAATACAGCCTCTTTCATCCCAAAGGAATCTCCCTGGTGCCCATAGAATGCGTTCTCGAACCAGTTTCTGCGCAAAAAAGAACCCACAAGAATTCTCAACTGATTCTCACAGACCTAAGTGTAGGCTTTGTAGGGGGCATTGTCAATGAAATCGAAACGATACGGCAGCCTTTTTAAACGGAACCATTAGCTCTGAGCATGGTGGCCCCTTGGAAACACTCTGCTTCAGGAGAAAAGTCCTTCTCGATCATGGCATAGGCACTGTGATTGTGAATGGATTCAAAGTTTTCCGCCTCAATCCGATACCATGGAAAATTATTCTTGGATTGCAGTCTGGATACTGCGCACCTTACCACGTCCTCCACAAACATCGGATTTTCGTAGGCCTTTTCCGTGACATACTTCTCATCAGGTCGCTTCAACAAAGAATAAATCTCAGAACTGACCGATGACTCGATGATTTCTATAATTTCCTCTATCCAGAAAAACTTCTTAAACCGAAGCTGCACCCGCACTACCCCACGTTGATTATGAGCCCCATAATCAGAAATCTCTTTGGAACAGGGGCACACCGTGGTTACCGGTACCTCCACTCCGACGATAAGGTCGAAGTGGTCGGCGAGCGAACCGCGCATGAAGCACGTGTATGACATGAGACCCGGCGTGGAGGTAATTGGGGCATTCTTTTCAACAAAATATGGGAATTCCACATTCATGTGGGCGCTCTTTGCGTCCAGTTTTTTCTTGATCTTCTCCAAAACCTCTTCAAATTTTTCCATGGAGATTTCCCCACGAAACTCATTGAGCACTTCAATGAATCTACTCATGTGGGTGCCCTTGAAGTTGTGGGGAAGATTCACAAAGAGGTCAAAAAGACCCACCGTATGCTGAAACCCTTTATCTCTGTCTTTCACACGGATGGGGTAGCGCAAGCCCTTTACGCCCACCTTATCAATGGGAATCTCTCGGCCGTCCGGAAAACTCTGTACATCTGGAATACATGCAGTATTCAACTCTACTCTCCTCAATAACCTCTCCCTCAGAGAATACGTGAGTGGACGCAGCATTGCGCATTATACGACTTAACAGTGAACTACAGTAGCTTTAAGAAATCAAGGGTTGCCACCCCCAAGGCCGGGTAATAATACTATCTTGGCAATCCCGGCGGCACCGTAGGTGTGCCCCTAGTAATAGGCTGCTACAGCTGGTCCCGTACGAAAGTAGCCCGGGAAGTGTCCGATTCCCAGACCGAAACACAGTGCAGCAATGCTCCATGTGTTCCAAGTTCCCGCTCCATCTCTGAGAACAAGAACCACGCGATGTTCTCTGCCGATGGCTCTATCT
>JAUPKT010000407.1 GCA_030837305.1 Thermodesulfobacteriota bacterium | reverse complement strand
GCTGTTGGAAATACTGGATCCGGAGCAGAACTGCGGCTTTGTAGATCACTACATTGAGGCCCCTTTCGATCTCTCTTCTGTCATGTTCATCTCGACGGCAAATGTTGTAGAGAACCTGCCAGGTCCGCTCCTTGATCGGTTGGAAGTGATTACTTTCCCCGGATACACAGAGAGGGAGAAGACGAACATCGCGCGGAGTTATCTCGTCCCTCGTCAACTATCAGATAACGGTCTCGATGGGCTGCACGTCGTGTTCTCCGATGAGGCTATCATACAGGTTATCAGGGATTACACGAGGGAGGCCGGGCTGCGAAATCTTGAGAGAGAATTGGCCAATATCGCGAGAAAGTTAGCTCGTACTATTTTGAAAGATGGGGATAAGGGAAACGAAATACTCATTACCAAGGAGACGGTCGAAGAATTTCTCGGTCCACGGCGGTTCTCCCACGGCATCACCGACAGGGCGGATCAGATAGGAGTGACTACGGGCTTGGTGTGGACCCAAGTTGGGGGTGAAATTATTTCGGTGGAAGCCGCTAGAATGCGAGGGACCCAGCAACTCATTCTGACCGGGTCTCTGGGAAGCGTCTTGAGAGAATCGGCTCAGACTGCACTGACCTTCATCCGCAGTCATGCTGAGAAATTCGGAATAGATGAGGACTTTTTCTCAGGACATGATATTCACATCCACATTCCAGCCGGAGCGATTCCCAAGGACGGACCGTCTGCAGGTGTAACTATTGCCTGGGCGCTCATATCACTCTTGAGTGGCCGACCTGCACGGAGGGACGTAGGACTGAGCGGTGAGATTACTCTGAACGGAGGTTTGCTGCCGGTCAGTGGGATTCGTGAGAAAGTTTTGGCGGCACAGAGAGCCGGCCTGAGCACGGTGGTTTTCCCTTCTAAGAATGAGGCTGATGTCAGGGCATTACCTGATGAGGCCCACGAGACGGTAGAGGTGATTCTCGTGGAGAACGTGGCCGATCTATCCGGTCTGATCCTGCACAGCACAGAAGTTCGGCCTTGACGCATTGATGCATATTTTGGTGGCACTGTGCGTAAGTCCTAGGCCACCTTGCCGTTGATGATTATGTCCATGACGCGGGTGAGATTCACGGTTATTTTTTCCTATGGATTTTCAGAAGAGTCACACGGCTTTTCTGCTCTTACCGACACAGCGTCGGCTGATTTGTGATCAAGAAGCACAGTGGCGCCGTCCTCGAGATGAACGGTCCATTTCGTGCCTTCTGCGGTGCGCGGGCCCAAACGCACGATGTTTCCCTCTCTCAGGGATAGATCATGTGCGCTGCGACCGACTGTAATTACCCTGGCTCTCTGATTTTCTCTGAGTGTGCTGAGAGTGCAAACGTTGCCCGGAGTTGCTCTGGGGTCAGAGGGTATTTCCTCTCCATGGGGGTCTATTACGGGATGCCCCAAGAGATCATCAAGATATTCCATGGAATCCTGTTCATGGACATGTTCCAACTTGTGGGCGTGATCATGGAGATCCTGGACAGGCATTCCGACGTGACGCAAATATGTCTCCCACAGACGGTGTGCCCTGAGAAGCCTTTGAGCCTCCTGTTTTCCCTCTTCTGATAGAGTTATCCCCTCATTTGTGGTGAGCACAAGCCCCCTCCTCTCCATGGATTTGACCGCCTTGTGTAACTTGGCCCCAGGGCTGGAAACAAGACCTGTCAACTTCGGCAACGGAACAGGAACAGACGGCGAACGCATCATAGCGCCCATGATATCTTCAAGGAGTTGCTGGGGGATGAGACTTCTGCGCCTTTGCCAACCGGCCAATATCCCGTATTTGGGAGCCACGAGGAGTACCGCGAGAAATTGTGCCGTGCAGAAAAGCATAATTGCCCCTCCGCCTGCTGAATCAATCCAAATGCTGATGTAAAGGCCACCTATCACACTGGTTACGGCAAAGATTGCCGAGAGCACCATCATCTTGTCCAATCTATCGCTCAGTAAATACGCGGTTGCGGCCGGAGTAATGAGAAGACCAATGACCAGTATGACACCCACCATACTCACCGCACTGACCACGACGAGGGAAACGCAAGTGGTGAGAAGGTAATCAATGAGGGCCACCGGCATGCCGATGGATGCCGCCATGACCGGATCAAAGCTGGTGAGCTGAAAATAGCGGAAAAAGAGAACAATGACCGACAGCACGATTGATGCGGCTATGGCGGCTACCCACAGATCTGTATCGGCTACACCGAGCACATCCCCCATGATAAAATGCAGAAGATCAATGTGGATATAGTTCCTGAATACTGAGACCAATATGACCCCGGCCGCGAATATGCCCGTATACATGATTCCTATGGCAGTGTCTTCTTTGACTCGAGAGACGCGGGAAACAAGGCCGATGGAGGCCACCGTGACCACAGCCGCAAGCAACGACCCCACGAGCATCGCCGGGGCATGGGCTTCGGCCCCGAACAGCAATTTCATGAAGAGGTAGCCACCGGCCAGCCCTGAAAGCATCGCGTGGGAGAGAGCATCGCCCAGAAAGGCCATCCTTCTGAGAATCACGAGACATCCCACCACGCTGCATACAATTGCAGCGATGCAGCCGCCAATGAGGGCTTTTTGAAAGAAGGTTTCAAAAATTGGTGTAATGAATAATTGATACATGGGTCATACCACTCATGGAGCGATCATTTTGGGCTTCGGACCGAGTTTCTTGGGCATGGCCATAATCACCGTTCATCAAGTCATGGAAGAGCACGAGCCTCCAGATCGGTGAAAATCTTAAGTCGTCCCTCATAGACCTCTGCTAAGAGGTCAGGGTGCAAGACTTGCCCGGGCGATCCGTATGCATAGAGCCTCTGCTTTATCAGTGCCAACCGATCAAAATATTCGGCAGCCGTGGCAAGATCATGATGAACGACGATGAGGGTTCTGCCGGAGGCTTTAATCCGATCCAAGACATCCAGGATGGCTCTTTCCGTGGCCGCATCGACTCCTGCAAACGGCTCGTCCAGGAGCAGAACGTCAGCGCCTTGGGCTAGAGCCCTAGCCATAAATACCCGCTGTTGCTGACCTCCGGAAAGCTGTCCTATTTGTTGGTGCCTGAAGTCGGCCATCCGAACCATATCGAGAGCTTCCTCCACAATCTCGTGATCCCGCCTCCCCGGGTCCTTCCACCAGGGAATATGGCCGTACCTTCCCATCATTGCTGTTTGCTCCACAGTGATGGGATAATCCCAGTCCACGGATCCTCTCTGGGGAACATAGGCGACCAAGCCCTTTGCCGATTCGGATGGCAGCCCGAGAATCTTCACGGTACCCACATCGGGCTTAACGAAGCCCAAGATGGACTTCACCAGTGTGGATTTTCCGGATCCGTTGGGGCCTATAACGCCAACCAGGAGCCCTTGCTCCACGGAAAGCGATATGTCCAACAGTGCAGGCTTGGGACCGTAACTGACGGTGAGATGCTCAACTTCGACCGCCGGCGTATTGTCGCTGAAAGAGTTCATGGGTTTCCTGAATCGCTTTAATGCACTGTGGTGGTCAGAGTTCCTGCTATCCTCTCCCCCGGCTCCGACCAGAAAGTTCGATCTGTCAACACAACACCGTCCTTCATGATCTCAACTCTGAGAGCATTTGCCTTGCTTGCCGCCCGGAGATCGGGATATGCCTCCACGTAAAATTCGTTCCTCCCGGCCAACAATTGTGGGAGATCCGCGCGAAAAAGGAACTCGTCTGCGTCTGGTTGAGAATCTGGACCAAGCACCTTCACTCCGTGAAGCTTCACGGTCAAGCTGGATGAAGATTGCTCGAGCGTCTTGAGGGCAAAGGGATCTGGAACGGGAGCAAAGGTGGTCGTCACCCGGATAGTGAACTTACCCATGGCCGTTTGCAGGGTTTTGTCCGGGGCCATTTCTACGGACTCCCTGGCTTGCATGTAAACCGACAAGCCACCAATAAAGATGATCCATATTATTGCCGCAATCACGAGCCGCACGTGCTGGATTCCTATTTTAGAGCATTTGCGATGGTGAGGGCATTTTCCCTCATCATTCCTATGTAGGTTTCGCCGGCGGAACCGGCTGGTCCCATGGAGTCGCTATAAAGCTTTCCGCCTATCTGTACTCCGGCCTGTCGAGCTAACTCTCTGATCAGTTTTGGATTGACGGTGTTTTCTACGAAGATGGCCTTGATACCTTGCTTTTTGATAGATTCCAGGACTTTCTTGAATTTGTCGGGGGTGATCCCTCCGCCTGTTTCACTCCCGGTAGACCAACCGACGGGCGCTTCATTCTTGAAGCCGTATTCCTGAGCCAAGTAATTGAAAGCGTCATGGCTGGTCACCAGTATTCTTTGCGCCGGTGGTATTGGGTTGAATTGCTCTCTCGTCCAGGAATCTAGTACTCTGAGCTGCTGCAAGTACAACTTGGCGCGAGCACGATATTGTTCAGCACCTTGAGGATCCAAACG